>JANJTI010000045.1 GCA_024711185.1 Brevundimonas sp.
GGGGCCGGGGGCGCGGGCGCCCGGGCCGTCATCGGCGTCGGCGGGGCCGGCGGAGCCGGGGGCGCAAGAGCCGCGAGGGTGGGCCGAGCGGGCGGCGCGGGCGGCGCAGCCGGAGCCTGCGGCGGGGCCGGCGCACGGGGCGTCAGCTCGACGGCGGCGATGGGCGTGGCGACGGCGACGAGGCCGGCGACGGTCAGGGCCGCGACCAGGGGGCGGGGCCGAACGGCGGAGCGGGTCTTCATGATGCGGGCGATCCTTCGGGCGAGGGTGGGAGCCGGCCCGGCCATGGCCAGGGCGGCGGAGGGGCCTGCGTCGGCGGCGAGGCTGACGAGGGTGCGGGCGTAGGCTTCGGGGGCGACCTCTCCGAGGGCCGCGGCGTCGGCGGCCTCCTCGCTGCGGGCGAGAAGCTCGGCGTGCAGGCGCCAGACGAGGGGGTTGAACCAGAACAGGGCCAGCGCCAGCCGCGACAGCGACAGGAACAGCCAGTCCCGGTTCCGTACGTGGGCGAGTTCGTGCGCCAGCACGGCGGGGGCGGCCTCGGGACGGGCATGGCAGGCCGGGTCGATCAGCACGACCCCGGGCGGCAAGCCCCAGCTCAGCGGCGTCGGGGCCGCCGCGGAGACCAGCAGGCGCGGCGGGTTGCGGCCGCCGAGCCTTTCCATGGCGCGCCTCCACGCCGTCGCCGTGACGGGGCGGGCGGTGCGGGTCCAGCAGCGCAGGGTCCACACGCCGATGGCGAACCGGCCTACGACCGCGGCCGCCCCGACCGCCCACGCCCACCCCGCCAGGACGGCGGGGGACGGCGGCAGAACGGCCGCGCTGACGGCGACCCCGGCGACCGGTCCGACCTCCCCCGCCCAGATCGGCGGCGGCGCGGGGGCTGCCGCGAGGGCCGCAGGCAGGACGGGCAGCGCCACGGATGGAGCGAGGGCCAGGATCGCCGGAAGCGCGAGCAGCAGGCAGACGCCGCCTCTGAGCACCCCCACCGCCTCTCCCGCCGGCCGCTCGCGCACGAGCGCCGCGAGAGCGAGCGCCGCCCCCGCGATCAGCGACGAGCGGACCAGCAGATCCAGCGCGAGAAAGACGGCCTCGGTCACTGGCCCGACTCCCGGGCCTCGTCGATGACGCGCTGGAGCGCCTCGATCTCCTCCGGATCCAGCCGCTGACGGAGGCCGAGGAGGGCCGTCGCGGCGGACACGGCCGAGCCGGCGAAGAAGGTGTCGACGAGGCGCTGCAGCGCCCCGGTGGCGATCGCCTCGGGGCGGGGCGTGGGGGCAAAGACGATCCCCGCGGCCTCGGCCCGACGGCGGACGAGGCCCTTGGCCTCGAGCCGGGCCAGCAGGGTCCGCACGGCGGAGTCGCTGAGGGGATCCGCCAGGGTTTGCCGCACCGCAGCCGTCCCGCCCTCGCCGAGCCGACACAGGGCCTCGAACACTTCGCGCTCCCGCCGGGGCAGTCCCTCGACCATGACCTCGCCTCGCTACATTGGTAGCGCTACGTTTGTAGCGGATACCGGCGGAAATGGGGCGGAGGGATGAACTCGCGGTAAGACAGGAGCCCCGGCGGTTACCGGACGGCGGGGCGCCGCGGTTGCGCCAGGTCAAGGCCGGGAAGCAAGCCGCAGCTACTGTTCCCCCACGTCCTGCACACCTGACCCTGCACGACCACGCGCGGAGAGTCCCCGAGGAGGCGCTGTGAGAACAACCACCGTCGACATCTCCAGCTTCGCGACTCCGCTCGACCCGCTGATGGTGGAGAAGAGACTCCGCGCCTTGCCAGGCGTTTCCGCCGTGTCGGCGAACTTCACCAGCGCCTCTGCGACCGTCACCCACGATGAGGCGATCATCGACGTCGCCGCCCTCGCCCGTGCGGTGCGCGATTGCGGTTTCCATTGCCGCGGCGAGATCGTGCCCCGACACGTCTGCGCGCCGGATCTCCCGGAGACGGCGCCGGAGCCCCGTCGCGGGGCGGTGCATCGCGACCACACCGCACATGGACTCCGGCCGGCCGCCGACAGCGGCGGCCACTCGGCCCATGACGACATGGGACATGGGCCGGGCGCGGACATGCAGGCGATGGCGCGAGACATGCGCAACCGCTTCCTGATCAGCCTGCTGTTCATGGTCCCGATCTTCTTCCTTGCCCCCATGGGCATGGACTTCATGAAGATGGAGCCTCCCTTCGGCCTGCCGCTGGAGCCGACGCTGTTCGTCCTGGCCAGCGCCGCGATCCTCTATCCCGGGTGGCCGTTCTTCGTCGCGGCGGTGCGGGCGCTGCGGCGCGGGGCGCTCAACATGGCGGTCCTCGTCCTGCTCAGCGTGGGCACCGGCTATCTCTTCAGCATCGGCTCGACCTTCTTCTACGAGGCCCCGAATTTCTACGAAGCCTCGGCCCTGCTGCTGGTGTTCATTCTGCTCGGCCACTGGCTCGAAATGCGCGCCCGGGCCGGCGCCTCGGAGGCGATCCGCCATCTCATGGACCTCGCGCCGCCGACGGCCCGGGTCCGGCGCGATGGCGTCGAGATCGAGATCCCGACCTCCGCGGTGGTGGTCGGCGACGAGGTCATCGTGCGGCCCGGCGGCAAGATCCCGGTCGACGGCATCATCGAGGACGGGCGTTCGGACATCGACGAGTCCATGCTGACCGGAGAGTCGCTGCCGGTCGCCAAGGCCGTCGGCGACACGGTGGTCGGCGGCTCGATCAACGGCGCGGGGGCGTTTCGCTACCGCGCCGCCCGGATCGGGGCCGATACCGCGCTCGCCCAGATCGTCAGGCTGGTCCAGGAGGCGCAGAACTCAAAGGCGCCGGCCCAGCTGCTCGCCGACCGCGCGTCCCAATGGCTGGTGTTGGCGGCGATCCTCATCGGGCTGCTGACCTTCTCTGTCTGGTTCTGGGTGATCGGCCAGTCGCTGCTGTTCGCCATGACCCTGACGATCACCGTCTTCGTCATCGCCTGCCCCGACGCCCTGGTTCTTGCGACGCCGATGGCGGTGATGGTCGGGACGGGGCTCGGGGCCCGGAACGGCATCCTCATCAAGGACGCCGCCGCCCTGGAAGACTCGGTCAAGCTCAACGTCGTGGTCTTCGACAAGACCGGCACCCTGACCATGGGCGCGCCGAAAGTCGTGCAGGTGGTTCCCGCGGCCGGGTTCGACGAGACCACGCTGCTCGCCCGGGCCATCGCCATCGAACAGGGCTCGGAGCACCACATCGCCAAGGCTGTACGCGAGCGCGCCGCCGGCTTGCCGGTGGCGACGGCCACGGATTTCGAATCCTTCGGCGGCAAGGGATTGCAGGCTACCGTGGAGGGACGCCGTATGCTCTCCGGCAACCGGATCCTGATGGCCGAGCACGGCGTCGACCTTGGCGACCTCGCTGAAGAGTCGGAGCGCCTGCAGGGGGCAGGACGGACCGTCGTCCACATCGCCGAGGATGACCGCGGGATCGGGCTGATCGCGGTTGCGGACGCCGTGCGCCCCACCGCCCGCCAGACGATCGAGGATCTCCAGGCGCTGGGCGTCAGGGTGGCGATGATGACCGGGGACAACTTCGGCACCGCCAGACGGATCGCCGACGAACTGGGAATCGACATCGTCCTGGCCGAGGTGCTGCCCGGGGACAAGGCGGCGAAGGTCAAGGCGCTGCAGGATGAGGGAAACCGGGTCGGAATGGTCGGCGACGGGGTGAACGACGCGCCGGCCCTCACCCAGGCCGACGTCGGCTTCGCCATCGGGGCCGGCACGGACGTGGCGATCGAGAGCGCCGACGTGGTGCTGATGCGCTCCGATCCCGCCGACGTGGTCAAGGCGATCGCCCTGTCGCGGGCCACCCTGCGCAAGATGCACCAGAACCTGTGGTGGGCCGTGGGCTACAACGTCATCGCCTTCCCGCTGGCCGCGGGCGTGCTGTATCCCGTCACCCTCAGCCCCGAGATCGCCGCGCTGGCGATGTCGGGCAGCTCGGCGCTCGTCGCCATCAACGCCCTGATGCTGAAGCGGACACGGCTCGGTCCGCGACCGCATCGCCGCGAAGGGATCGCGCTGCACGAGGAAACGGCCCGTGTCCACGCCTCCGCCTGAGATCGTGCTGGCCCGGCGGGCCAAGGCGATCGACGCCCTCTCGGTCGTCGGGGCAGCGACTGCGGGGCTGGGTCTGGGCGCCCTGGCTCCGGCCGCCCTTGAAGCCGCCGCGGCCCCATTGCTGATCGTCGGTCTGATCGTCCACCTCGCAGCGATGACGGCCCGTCACAGGCTGGACGCCGCACGACCCGCCGCCTGGTGGGAGACGGCGCTCCTTTGGGGTTGCTGGGCGGCGATCGTGGCGCTTGCGGGCTATCTCGCCCTCGTGGCGGCGCAAGCCTGACCTGCCTCAGGCCTCGATCTCCACGATGTCGAGGTTCGCCGCGGCGTAGTCGAGGGCGTAGGCGAGCTCGCCCGGAGTCTGCGCGTGGACCGTCAGCAAGGGTTCGCCCGCCGCGATCTCCTGGCCGAGGCGGACGTCCATCATCAATCCGGCCGCTCTGGCGTCCGGCGCCCCCGCGAGCTTCGCCAGCCGGGCGACCTTGCGGTTGTTGATGTGAACGACCCGGCCGGAACGCGGCGCGGCCAGCGGCCGTCGGAGGGCGGCGGCGGGTGGAACCCGCAACCCGCCCTGGGCGTCGCAGATGCGCTGGAACTTCGTCCAGGCGCGTCCGTCGGCGAGCGTATCCGCGGCAACCCCGAAACCCGCCCCCGCAGCCACGACTCCCCCCAGTTCCAGTGCGGCGCCGGCGAGGGCGCAGGCCCGCCGGCGGAGGTCGTCTGGCGCGTCGGGACGGTTCTGCAGAACCGCGAGGACGTCCCGCGCTTCCAGGGCGGGCCCCACGCCGCGGCCGACCGGCTGGGAGCCGTCGCTCTGCAGGCAGACGGCGCTGAGACCGAAGCGCGCGGCGGTCTCGATCAGCCTCTCGCTGAGGGCCCGCGCCGCCTCCTCGTTGCGGACCTTGGCGGTGGGGCCGACCGGAATGTCGAGTACGACATGGGTGGAGCCGGCCGCGATCTTCTTCGACAGCACCGAGCGATCAGCTGCCCCTCGGTGTCGATGTCCAGCACCCGCTCGACGCGGATGAAGATGTCGTCGGCCGGGCTGAGCCGCACGGCGCCGCCCCATGCCAGGCATCCGCCCTCGGCTTCCACGACCCTGCGCATCGCCGGGATGTCGAGACCGACGTTGGTCAGGGTCTCCATGGCGTCGGCAGTTCCCGCCGGCGAGGTGATCGCCCGCGACGAGGTTTTCGGCATGATCAGACCGAGCGCCGTGACGACAGCGACGACGATCGGCGTGGTGCGGTTCCCCGGAAGCCCGCCGATCGAATGCTTGTCCACCACCATCGGAGCGCTCCACGACAGCCGGTCGCCCGCCTCGATCATCGCCTTGGTGAGATGGACGATCTCGTCCGCATCCAGAGGCCAGGCGGCGCTTGCGGTCAGGAACGACGACAGGTGGATTTCGGTGTAGCGGCCGGCGACCACGTCCCGCACGATCCCGGCCATAGCCTGCTCGTCGAGGCGATTGCCGTGGATGCGCCGGCGGACGCTCGCGAGGGATTCCAGCGCCGGAGGATGGCTGACATGGACAGGATCGCCGTCCTGCACGCCGAGAAGGGACCAGGCGGCTTCGGACAGCGCGACCTGGTCGAGCGCCAGAAGATCGTCGCCGTCGATCTGGAACAGGGTCGCCTGGACCGCCCTGCCCGCGGCCGAGAGCAGTACCTGCGATCGCGCGGCGAGGCCTTCCGAGTGACAGACGTGGCAGTCGCTCCGCATGATCACCACCGGCTCCTGCTGCGTGTGCAGCCGCAGCCGGCGGGCCTTCAGAACCGGAGTCGTGTCGAACTGCCCGGTCAAAGCTCGAACACCTGCCCCTGCAGGGGAACCGACGCGGACCATCCGAGCTCCCGGCCCAGCCTCACCCGCAGCGCGTCGGAGGCGGCAGGCTCGCCGTGGACGATGAAGGTCGACCTCGGGGCCCGCCGGAAGCCCCGGAGCCACCGCAGAATCTCGTCGGCGTCGGCATGGGCGGAGAGCATCGGCAGGTCGACCACCTCGGCGTGGACAGGAATCCACTGGCCGTGGATCTTCAGCTCCCGGGCGCCGTCGGCCAGGGCGCGGCCGCGGGTTCCCGGAGCCTGGAAGCCCGAGATGACAACGGTGTTGCGCCGATCCGGCCCGAGCGCCTTCAGATGGTGCAGCACCCTTCCCCCGGTCGCCATGCCGCTGGCCGAGATGATGACCTTGGGCACCGGATTGGTCATGATGGCCTTCGAGGCCTCGACGTCACGGGTGTAGGTGACGACGGCGCAGACCGCCTGGCAGACGGCGGGCGGCAGGCGATGGTCCCCGCGATAGGCGTGCAGCAAGGCGGTAGCGTCGATCGCCATGGGGCTGTCGAGATAGACGGGAACCAGCCCGATGCGCCCCGCCTGCTTGAGCCGCCAGAGGTGGTAGAGCAGGGACTGGGCGCGCCCGATCGCGAAGGCCGGGATGATCACGCTGCCGCCGCGCCTCGCGGTGCGCTCGATCACGTCGCCCAGCAGGTCCGTCGGGTCGCCGGGTTCGTGGCGGCGGTTGCCGTAGGTCGACTCCACCACGACAAAATCGGCCGCCGGGACGGGCTCGGGATCGACCATCACCGGGTCGTCGTAGCGGCCGAGATCGCCGGAGAATACAACCCGTCGACCCGCCCACCCGATCTCCGCCGTCGCCGCGCCGAGAATGTGGCCGGCTCGCCGGAACGTCAGCCTGGCCCCGCCGGGCAGGTCGACCGGCGTGTGGGTCGCGACCGGCGAGAAGAACGTCATGGCCCGTTCGGCGTCGCGGACGCCGTAGAGCGGCAAGGCCGGACTGTGCCTCGAGAAGCCCTTGCGGTTGGCGTATTCCGCGTCCTTCTCCTGCAGATGGCCGCTGTCCTTCAGGATCAGTTCGGCCACGTCGCGCGTGGCGGCGGTGCAGACGATCGGCCCGCGGAAGCCGTCGCGAACCAGGCTGGGCAGATACCCGGAGTGATCGAGGTGAGCGTGGGTCAGGACGACGGCGTCGATCGACGCCGGATCGACGGGAAGCTGCGCCCAGTTGAGTTCGCGGAGGTTCTTCAGTCCCTGGAACAGGCCGCAGTCGACGAGGATGCGCCGCCCGTCATGTTCAAGCAGATGCTTCGAACCGGTGACGGTCCCGGCTCCGCCCAGCGAGGTGAAGGTCAGCATCTACAGGTCTCCGGCGCTCGCATGGCCGGCGCGGCGCTCGGGAGCCAGAGTCGCCCCCGACTCCCCGGACCGCCTTGCGCTCGATCAAACCTCCCGCCCGGTGGACGGCCGGATCGCGGCGCCGGCAGCGGGAGGTCGGGGCGTCCGGTCAGTCGGAACCGGCATCCTCCGCGATCGCCCTCGCCACCAGCGGCGCCACCGTGATCGCGTTGCTCGGGTGGGGTACGGTGTCGGTAGACACGACGCGGTCCGCGACGGCCGCAAGCCCGGCCCATGCGTCGCCAGCGAACAGCCCATGAACGACAGCGCACACCGGCCTTGCCAGGCCATGAGCGGGCAGTTGCCGGGCGGCCTCTATCATCGTGCGCCCGGACGACGCGACATCGTCGATGAGGACAGGGCTCCGGTCCCGGAAGCCGGAGAGATCGGGTAGCGCAATCTCGACCTCGCGGTCGCCGCGCCGGATCTTGCGGAGAACCACCCACGGCGCTCCCACCTGCCGGGCGACGGCCGAGACCCACTGTTCACTCTCCTCGTCGGGGCCGATGAGCAGCGGGTCCGGAACCTCCGCGGCGATCCAGCCGGCGAGCGGGGTCGCTGCGGAGAGCGCCTGGCTCTCGATGGCGTACAGATCGGACAGCTCCCGGCAGCGGTGCAGGTGAGGGTCGACCGTGGTCAGCCTGTCGAAGGTCGCGCTGATCAGCCGGGCGAAGCTCCGCGAGGTGATCGCTTCGCCGGCCGAGAAACGCCGGTCCTGCCGGATGTAGGCGAGGTAGGGGGCGACGAGGTTCACCTTGCGCGCACCGAGGTCGCGGACGGCGTCTGCGGCGAAGATCAGGGGCAGAAAGGCGTCGTCGGGGCTTGCGAGAGTGCAGACGATCTCCACGACGCAGTCGCGCACGTCCGACAGGAGGCGGACGTAGCTTTCGCCGTCGGGAAACCGGCGCGTCTCCAGCGCTCCGGACCGCCATCCGCCCGCAGCGGCCAGCCTGGCCGCAAAAGCCTCGTCGCCGGGCATGGGCAGGATCACACGCATGTCGTCTCCCGAAGCGGCGGCGAAGCCGGACGGCTCCTGGTGTTCGCTGAGGCTAGGCCGGTGGTGTCCGGTCCCCATTGCCCTGGATCAAGGACTCCGACACCGAGGAACGGCGGCGCAGCAGCAGGTAGGCCGCGGGGATCACCAGCATCGACAGCAAGGGGGCGGTCAGCATGCCGCCGATCATGGGCGCGGCGATGCGGCTCATCACCTCCGACCCGGCGCCGTGGCCGATCATGATCGGGAACAGTCCGGCCAGGATGACCGCCACGGTCATGGCCTTGGGCCGCACGCGCAACAAGGCGCCCTCTCGCACCGCCGCCTCGACCTGTTCGGGCGACGGGGTCGGGCCCCGTTCGGCCAGGGCGTGCCGAAGGTATATCAGCATGACCACGCCGAACTCGGCCGAGACGCCGGCCAGGGCGATGAAGCCGACGCCGGTCGCCACCGACTGGTGGTAGCCGAGCAGGTAGAGCAGCCAGACCCCGCCGACGAGGGCGAATGGCAGGGTACCCATGATCAGCAGCGCCTCGTCGAGCCGCCGGAAGGTCAGGTAAAGCAGGCCGAAGATGATCAGCAGGGTGGCCGGAACCACGAGCAGAAGCCGTTGGCCGGCGCGTTCGAGGTATTCGAACTGGCCCGCATAGGCGATGCTGACCCCCGGCGACAGCCGTACCCGGGTCGAGACGGCCTGCCTCAGGTCGGAGACCACCGAGGTGAGATCCCGCCCCCGCACGTCGACATAGACCCACGTGGACGGCCGGCCGTTCTCGCTCTTCAG
>JANJTI010000064.1 GCA_024711185.1 Brevundimonas sp.
AAGACGAACATCAGGGCGCGGATGCGCTCGGCCGCCTCGCGGTTGCGCTCCTCGAGCGCGCCGATGAACCGCGCCTCGGTCTGGCGGTCGAAGCTGTTGAAGATGTCGGCCATCAGCTCATGGCTGTCGCGCTTCGACGTCCGGGCGAGATTCGACATGAACTCGGTGCGCAGGGTCTGTTCGATCTTGTCGAGGATGTCGCGCTGCACCGGCTCCATGCGAAGCATCCGCTGGACGCATTCCAGCGCGAAGTCCTCGGGCAGGGCCGTCAGCACGCGGGCGGCGTGGTCCGGCTTGATCTTGGACAGGACCACCGCGACGGTCTGCGGATATTCGTTCTTCAGATAGTTGGCGAGCACGGCCTCGTTCACGTTGCCGAGCTTGTCCCACATGGTCCGGCCCGCGGGGCCGCGGATCTCCTCCATCAGGGCGTCGACCCGATCGGCCGGCATGAAGGCGGCCAGCAGACGCTGGGTCTGCTCGTAGCTCCCCATCACCGCGCCCGAACCGCTCATGCCGGAGACGAACTCGACCAGCAGCTCCTCGACCACCTGGGAGCTGACGGTGCCCAGCGAGGCCATCGCCTGGGAGATCTCCTTGATCTCGTCCTCGTCGAGGCCCTGCCACAGCTTGGTGTGGTCCTCGCCCAGCGACAGCAGGACCACGGCGGCCTTCTCCGGGCCCGTGAGCTTGCGCACGTCGTCGACGGCGGGCTTCTTGCTGACCATGCGGGCGGCCGACATCAGCCTTCATGCACCCAGTTGCGGAGGATCGAGGTCGACTCCTCCGGATGCTTCTCGACGAAGTCGGCCACTTTCTTGACCGACGACGCCTTCACCTGGCCCTCGATGCGCGCGATGTCGAGCCGCTGGTCCATGTCGGAGGGGCCGGTCAGCTGCGGCGTTCCGCCGGCGGCGCCGACAATGGTGGTCTGCAGCGACGTGACCGCCGGCCCGCCGGCCCCGGCCAGCTGAAGCGGTGTCGCGCCGCCGCCGGAGGCGGTCTTCAGCAGCGGCCGAAGCACGAAGAAGATCAGCAACACGCCGGTGACCAGCAGCACCAGCAGCTCGATGCCGCGCATCAGGTCGTTCTTGGTGAAGTCGAACAGCGAAGAGCCGGCCTCGGTCCCGCCGGACGGCAGGGCCTCACGACTGAAGCGGACATTCTGCACCTCGATGCGGTCGCCGCGCTGCTCGTCGATGCCGACGGCGGCGGCGACGAGGGCGCGGATCTGGGCGATTTCCTCTTCTGATCGCGGCGCCCAGGTCGGCTCTCCTCCGCCGCTCGCCGGCGGGGTCCAGCGGCCGTCGACCGCCACGGACACCGCCAGCTTCTTGATCTCGCCGGCCTCGCGGATGGTGGTCGTGGTGGTGTTGGAGATTTCGTAGTTGGTCGTCTCGGTCGTCTGGGTGTCGCGCGAGCCCAGCGGCGTGGCTTGCGGCGCGACTCCGCCGGGGATGTTGTTGGCGGCGGTGACGCCCCCGTCCTGGGCGCCCGTGGTGTCCTGGCTCTCGGAACCGTTGGTCGACATCGAGCGGACCACCTGGCCGTCCGGATCGAAGCGCTGCTCCTGGGTCGTCGAACGGCTGTGATCGATCTCGGCGGTGACCTGCACCCGGGCGGCTCCGACGCCGACCACGCCCTCGACGATGTCCTTGATGCGGGCCTGCAGCTGGGCCTCGGTCTGGCCGCGGGCCTCCTCGGCCGAGGCGGCCGAGAAGCCGGCGTCGTCCGAGCCGGCCGCGAGGGTGCGGTTGGAGGTGTCGGTGAGCGTGACCTTCTCGGGCTTCAGGTTCGGGACGGAGGAGGCGACGACGTTGCGGATGGCCTGGACCTGGGTTCCGGTCAGTTGGCCGCCGGTGACGCCGACCACCACCGCGGCTGTCGGCGCGGCGGCCTGGGCCTGGAACAGCTGCCGTTCGGGCAGGGCGATCATGACCCGCGCCGACGAGATGCCGCGCATGGTCTGGATGGTGCGGGCCAGCTCGCCCTCCAGCGCCCGCTTGGCGTTGAGGTTCTGCTGGAACTCGGTCTGGCCCAGCACCGACTGGTTGTCGAAGATCTCGTAGCCGACCCCGCCCGAGGTCACGAGACCCTTGCCGGCGACCAGCATGCGGGCCTCGCCGACCTCGTCGCGGCTGACGAAGATGGTCGAGCCGTCGCCCTTCGAGCTGTACTTGATGCCGGCGGAATCGAGCGCGGCGGTGACCTCGGAGGCCTCGCGCAGGTCGAGATTGGAATACAGCAGGGCGTCCGGCGCCTGGCCGATGCGCAACATCAGCGCGACCAGCACCGCCGCGACGCCGGCGGCGACGCCCAGCACCACGGTCAGGCGACCGATCCCGAACCTCTGCAACGCCGCCGTGAAGCCGCCCACGCGTCCCCGCCCCGATACACGCGGGTACTGAGAAAGGCCCGCTAGGCAGAAACTGCCGCCCGTGTGGTAAACGCGGCGTTAAGCCTGTTCGCCGGGAGTCGCGCGTGAACCCCTATCTGACCCCGGCGGCCTTGCTGGTGGCCTCCAACGTGTTCATGACCATCGCCTGGTACGGCCATCTGAAGTTCGGCTCGAAGCCGCTGTGGATCGTCGTCCTCGTCAGCTGGAGCATCGCGCTGATCGAGTACTGCCTGGCCGTGCCGGCCAATCGTTGGGGGCATCAGGTCTACTCGGCGGCCGAGTTGAAGACGATGCAGGAGGTGATCACCCTGCTGGTCTTCGCCGTCTTCTCGGTGACCGTGCTGCGCGAGAAGCTGACCCTCAATCACGCCGTGGGCTTCGCCCTCATCATGGCCGGGGCGTGGTTCGTGTTCCGCGGCCCGTTCGGCGGGGTCAACGCCGGCGTCGGCCCTGCATGACGAAGCCGATGACCCTGGCCGCGGCCTCGAAATGCTCTCGCGGGATGGTGTCGTCGACGTCCACGGCGGCGTAGAGGGCGCGGGCCAGCGGCACGTTCTCGACGATCGGCACGGCGTGCTCGCGGGCCACCTCGCGGATCCGGAGCGCCAGCGCGTCGACGCCCTTGGCGACGCACACGGGAGCGGCGTCTCCCTGGTCCGGCTCGTAGCGCAGGGCGACCGAATAGTGGGTCGGGTTGGTGACGATGACCGTGGCCTTGGGCACGCTCTGCATCATCCGCTGCCGGCTGCGCTGGGCGCGGATCTGCTTCAGCCGCGCCTTCACGTGGGGGTCGCCCTCGGACTGCTTGTAATCCTCCTTGAGCTCCTGCTTGGTCATCTTCATGCGCTGGGCGAAACGGTAGCGCTGCCACAGATAGTCGGCGCCGGCGGTGAAGCCGAGGAAGACGATCGCGGCGCCCATCAAGGCCACGGCGAGGTCGCGGGCCAGCGGCAGGATGGCCGCGGGGTGCATGGCGGCGAGGTTCTCCAGTTCGCGCGCATGGGGCCTGAGCACCAGCCAGCAGATCACCCCCACCGCGGCCAGCTTGAGGAAGGTCTTGAGGAACTGGACGAGGCCGTCGGGCCCGAAGATGCGCTTGAAGCCGGACAGGGGGCTGATCCGCGACCAGTCGGGCTTCAGCTTGGAGGCGGTGAAGATCAGCCCCGACTGGGCGAGGTTGCCGCCGGCGCCGCCGAGGATGGTGGCCAGCATCAGGGCGCCGAGGAAGGGCGCGACGGCCCACAGGGCGCGGGCGCCGATCTCGACCCCCGCCCCGGCGTCCAGCCCGCCCGTGAGGGTGTGCGGGGCGGCGATGAAGGGCAGCAGCTGTTCGGCGATGGAGGTGGCGAAGACCCCGCCGGCGACGAGGATGACCCCGGCGGCGCCGAGCAGGCTGAGGGCCGAGGCGACGTCCGGCGACTTGGCGACGTCGCCCTTCTTGCGCGCCTCCGCGAGTTTTCGCGGGGTGGCCTCTTCTGTCTTCGACTCGGGATCGGGCTTCTCAGCCACCGGCCCCTCCCACGAAGACGTTGGCCAGGGCGCGGTAGCGGTCGATGAACACCGTCCCGATCACGCCGAGGCTGAGGGCGAACACCGACAGGCCGAGGATGATGCTCAGCGGGGCGGCGGCGAAGAACACCTGGAACTGCGGCATGACCCGGGCCACCAGGCCCGAGGCGAGGTTGAAGATGAGGCCGAAGACCAGCACCGGCGCCGCCAGCTGGATGCCCAGCAGGAAGGCGTCGTTGACGGTCCGCACGGCCAGCGAGACGAAGTCGCCGGTCACCAGCGGCCGGGCCGGCGCGATCAGATCGTAGGACCCGACCAGGCCGGCGACGAACAGGTGATGGGTGTTGGTGGCGAAGATCAGCGTCGTGCCGAGCAGCATGAGGAAGGCCGACAGGGTCGTCCCCGGCTGGGCCTGCAGCGGATTGGCGGTCTGGGCGAAGCTGAGCGCCGTCTGCAGCGAAATCGCCTCACCGGCGGTCGACAGGGCGGTCAGGAAGGCGCGCAGGATGGCTCCGATGCCGAGACCGACCAGCACCTCGCGGATGATCCAGCCGGCCATGCCGCCGAGCGAGGCCGGCAGGGCCGGCAGCGAACCCGACACCACCGGCCAGAGGGCGAGACTGACGACCAGCGCCAGCGACAGACGGATGCGCGGCGGGACGTAGCTTTCGCCGACGCCGGGCAGCATCAGCAGCACGGCGCCGATGCGGCCGAAGATCAGGGCGCCCTGCCAGACCTGGTCGGCTGTGGCCCAGGGTTCCACTTGGCGGCGCTCCCCCGGCTCACATGCCGGCGATGCGGGCGGCGATGGTCTGCATGAATCCGCCCAGCAGGGCGCCCATCAGCGGCAGGAACAGGAGCAGGGAGACGAAGATCGCAATGATCTTCGGCGCAAAGATCAGGGTCTGCTCCTGGATCTGGGTCAGCGCCTGGAACAGGCCGATGGCCACGCCGACGACGAGCCCGACGACGAGCACGGGCAGGCACAGCTGGATGGTCAGCCACAGAGCGTCGCGCCCCACGTCCAGAACTTCCGCGCCGTTCATCGAAACTCGCACTCCCGGGAAACCGGGCAAGAAATGCCGGGAGCGTGGTTAACGGCGCGTTAGCGATGTCCGGCGCGGCACCGGCTTTACTCGACCGGGCCGATGATCAAGGCTCCCCGGTTCAGAGGGAGCCCCGAATGCGCCTGATCACTGTCCTGGCCGCCCTGTCGCTGGCCGTCGCCCCGCACGCCCTCGCCCAGACCAGCGACGCCGAGCGCGTCATGACGGCGACCGTGGCGGCCGAGCACCAGCGCCACGTCGACCTGCTGGAGCGGCTGGTCAACCAGAACAGCGGCACCCTGAACGCGGACGGCGTACGGGCCGTCGGGGAGATGGTGCGGCAGGAACTTGAGCCGCTGGGCTTCGAGGTGCGCTGGATCGACATGAGCCAGACG
>JANJTI010000088.1 GCA_024711185.1 Brevundimonas sp.
ATCCTGGGGGTTTCAGTGCATCTTGTTTTCGTCGTTCTACTTGGTTGGGGTTGTGGCGACTGTGTTTGTGCTGTATTTCACGTACCGTCAGCTGGAGCAGGCCGCTGGCGGCGGGTCCCAGCTGTACCAGTACGCCCGCGCGATCGTCCGCGCCGCGAAGAGCAGCGACATGAGCGAGGCGCGCCGCGCCCAGCTGGCCGCCAGCCTCGCCAACGAGGTCCCGATCGCCACGGACATCGAGGAGCTGCGACTGCGCTACTGGCTGTCGAAGACGCGGGAGTACCTGACCGTCGACAATCCGGACGTGAAGCGCCTGCTGGGCCGCGAGAGCCCCGAGGCCTTGGCCGAACGGCTGATCGCCGGCACGAAACTGGCCGATCCGGCCTTCCGGGCCCAGGCCCTGACGATGACGCCGGAGCAGCTGGCCGCCGCCGATCCGCTGCTGGCCTTCGTGCTGACCAACGACGACGCCGCCAGGGCGATCGGGGACCGCTGGGCCGCCGAGGTCAACGCGCCGACCGCCCGGGCCGCCGAGAAGGTGGCCGAGGCGCGCTTCGCCGTCTACGGCACCAACCTGTATCCCGATGCGACCTTCAGCCTGCGCCTGTCCTACGGCCAGGTGCAGGGCTGGACCCACCGCGGGGTGACGGTGCCGCCGTTCACCTACATGGGCGGACTGTACGAGCGGGCGACGGGGTCGGAGCCGTTCGACCTGGCGCCCCGCTTCGCCGCGGCCGAATCCCGGATCAACAAGAACGTCGTCTACGACTTCGTCTCGACCAACGACATCATCGGCGGCAACTCCGGCTCGCCGGTGGTGAACGCCGAGGGCGACGTGATCGGCACGGCCTTCGACGGCAACATCCACTCGCTGGGGGGCGCCTTCGGGTATGACGGTGAGCTGAACCGCACCGTCAGCGTATCCACGGCCGCGATCACCGAGGCGCTGCGGGTGGTCTATCCGCAGCCGCGCCTGCTGGCGGAGCTGGGGGTGGATTAACCGTCCGTCTCCCCGTGCGGGAGAAGGTGTCAGGCGAAGCCTGACGGATGAGGGGTCGCACCGGTCTTGCCGGGCGGCCCCTTCGTCATTCATGGTCGCCGCCATCCTGTCGCCGAGTGTCGGCGAAACCCCTCATCCGGCCCGCTTCGCGGGCCACCTTCTCCCGCAAGGGGAGAAGGAAGGAGTCGTACATGCGCCTTCCCCTCGCCGCCTCCGCCGCCGTTCTCGCCTTCGCCGCCGCCTCGGCCGCGAAGGCCGAGGAAGGCATGTGGACCTTCGACAACTTCCCCATCGCGCGCGCCAACCAGACGCTGGGCACGAACATCGACCAGGCGTGGCTGGACCGGGTGCGGCTGTCGTCGGTGAAGTTCGGCGGCTGCTCGGCCGGACTGGTCTCGGGCGAAGGACTGGTGCTGACCAACAATCACTGCGTCGCCACCTGCGTGGCCAACCTCTCGACCCAGGCGGTCAACTACGCCGAGACCGGCTTCGCGCCGCGGACGCGCGAGGAGGAGCTGCAGTGCCCCGGCGGCTCGGCCGAGATCCTGACCGAAATCGTCGACGTGACCGGGCGCATGCACGCCGTCGGCGCGGGTCTCGAGGGGCAGGCCTTCACCCGGGCGCGCGACGCCGAGGCCGGGGCGATCGAGCAGGAGGCCTGCGGCGGCGACGCCACCGTGCGCTGCCAGGTGGTCAGCCTGTACCGCGGCGGCCAGTTCAAGCTGTACAAGTTCCGCCGCTACACCGACGTGCGCCTGGCCTGGGCGCCCGAGGACCGGGCGGCGACCTTCGGCGGCGACCTCGA
This sequence comes from Brevundimonas sp., assembly GCA_024711185.1. Lineage (GTDB taxonomy): Bacteria > Pseudomonadota > Alphaproteobacteria > Caulobacterales > Caulobacteraceae > Brevundimonas. The sequence goes on from JANJTI010000088.1 coordinate 1,806, forward strand.
CAATTTCAGCTTCCCGCGCTTCGCCATCGATGCGGCCTTCATCCGGCTGTACGAGAACGGCCAGCCGGTGGCGACGCCGACCCACTTCGGCTGGAACGCCGACCGGCCGGTGGAGGGCACTCCGGTGTTCGTCTCGGGCAATCCGGGCTCGACCCAGCGGCTGCTGACGCTGGAGCAGCTGGCGACGATCCGCGACGTGGTGCTGCCGCTGGACCAGCTGATCGCCTCGGAGCTGCGCGGCCGGCTGATCCGCTTCTCCGAGGAGAGCGAGGAGAACGCCTTCATCGCCATGGACCCCATCGTGGGGCTCGAGAACACCTACAAGCGCGGGCGCGGCCGGATGGCGGCTCTGGTCGATCCCGGCTTCATGCGGATGAAGGGGGAATCGGAGGCGGACTTCCGCGCCCGCGCGGGCCGGATCGCCGGGGCGGGCGACCCCTGGGCCGAGCTGGCCGCGGTCCAGCCCGTCGCCCGCGAGCTCTATCCGGCGATGGCTCTGCTGGAGGGCGGCACGGGCCTCGGCACGACCTCTCCCGGCGGCGGCTCGCAGCTGTTCAGCTGGGCGCGGACGCTGGTGCGGGCGGCGCAGGAGCGGGAGAAGCCGTCGGCCGAACGCCTGCCCGAATACGCCGACAGCCGTCTGGCGGCGGTGCAGTCGGGCCTGTTCGCCGAGCGGCCGGTCTATCCGTCGCTGGAGCAGGTGCGGCTGGAGTGGTGGCTGTCGAAGACCCGCGAATGGCTGACGGTGGACGATCCGCGCGTCCGGGGCCTGCTCGGCGCCGAATCGCCGGAGCAGCTGTCGGCGCGGCTCGTGGCCGGCTCGACGCTCGCGGATCCGGCGGTGCGCCGGGCGCTGTGGGAGGGCGGGCTGGCGGCGGTCGAGGCCTCGCAGGACCCGATGATCCGTTACCTGCTGTCGATCCAGGACGAGACCCGGGCCGTGCGGGTGGACTGGGAGGCGCGGGTCGAGGCGCCGACCGCGCGGGCGTCCGAGCAGCTGGCCGCCCTGCGCTTCCAGGCCTACGGGGACAGCGTCTATCCGGACGCCACCGGCACCCTGCGCCTGACCTACGGCCTGATCGAGGGCTCGGACGTGCCGGGGCAGCGCTGGGGAGCGTTCACCACCTTCGGGGGCCTGTGGGACCGGGCCACCGGCGCGCCGCCGTTCGACGTCGCGCCGAAGCTGCTGGCGGCGAGGGACCGCATCGACCCCGACACGGTGATGAACATGGCGGTGTCGTCCGACACCATCGGCGGCTCCTCGGGCTCGCCGGTGGTGACGGAGGCCGGCGAGATCGTCGGGGCCAATTTCGACTCCACCGTCCTGACCCAGCGCAACGCCTACGGCTACGACCGCAACGTCAACCGCTCGGTGATCGTGACCACGGGCGCGATCACCGCCGCGCTGCGCGACGTCTACGGCATGGAGCGGCTGGTGACAGAGCTGGGGGCCGACTGAGCGGTATTAGGGCTTGGGGCTTAGGGCTTAAGCTTTCCGTGCGGCCC
>JANJTI010000105.1 GCA_024711185.1 Brevundimonas sp.
TCGTAGGCGTAGCTGTCGCCGCGGTTGAGGAGGGCCAGGACGCAGAGCGTCAGCACACCCTTCTTCAGCTGGATTTCTATGGTTTCAGGCACATCAACGTCTCCTGTGATGGCCAGACGCTATCGCAAGGTATCTTGCGCCACAAGGTAGCTTGCGAAACATGAAGACGATTTAATCCGGGTCCCTTTCGTCGCGGCGCCGCTCAATCGCTTGGCAAGCGCCAGAGGGGGCGATATGGACCGCGCCATGTACCGCCGCGGGCGCAGGTCCCGGCGGTCGCTTGCGATTGAATCGCAGGCGTCTGCGACGAAACGGGATCAGGATGAGGATGTCTCGCATGGGGATGGGCACGCGGGCCCGGGCGATTGTCGGCGGCGGCCTGGCCGCGCTGGGCCTGGCCGTCTTCACGGCTGCGCCGGCCTGGGCGGCCGGCGATCTGGTCGGACAGCCGACGCCGGGCGGGCTGGGCCTTCAACCGGCCGCCTCGCCGCTGAAGGTGGAGGCGCACCACTTCCACGACTTCATTCTGATGCCGATCATCACGGCCATCTGCCTGCTCGTGCTCGGCCTGCTGATCTGGATCGTCATCCGCTACAACAAGAAGTCCAACCCGACCCCGGCGCGTTGGAGCCACAACACCCTGATCGAGATCGTCTGGACGGTCGTCCCGGTCGTCATCCTGGTGTTCATCTCGCTGTTCTCGTTCCGCCTGCTGTTCGCCTACCACGACATGCCGACGCCGGACCTCACGGTTAAGGCCACGGGCAACCAGTGGAACTGGGCCTACGAATACCCGGACCAGGGCATCGCCGAATACATCTCGAACATGCTGCCGGAGGACGAGGCGCGGGCGCAGAACGTTCCGTACCGCCTCGCCGCCGACGAGCCGATCGTGGTGCCGGTCGGCAAGACCGTCCGCGTGCTGGTCACCGCCGCCGACGTCATCCACGCCTTCGCCCTGCCGGCCTTCGGCCTCAAGGTCGATGCCGTCCCGGGGCGGGTCAACGAGACCTGGTTCCGCGCCGACCGGACCGGCGTGTTCTACGGCCAGTGCTCGGAGCTGTGCGGCGTCGACCACGCCTTCATGCCGATCCAGATCAACGTCGTCACCCAGGCCGAGTTCGAGGCCTGGGTCGCCTCCAGGGGCGGCTCGATGACGCCGGCCGCCGCTCCCGGCGGCACGGCCGCCCAGGCCGCCGCCGGAACCCAGGGTGAAGGCGCGCGCAACATCGCTTCCGACGCCGCCGGCGCCGCGGCCGGCGCGCCGTCCGGGCAGCCGCCGGCTGACACCGGCGCCGTCGACGGCTCGCCGTCGGCCGGTTCCGCGCCCGCCGTCCCCGACACCGCCGCCGCCCCGTCGGCCCAGTAACGATCCGCGAGAGCCCAAAGATCATGGCCACCGCAGCCCAGAACCTCGCCCACGACCACGACGGTCATCACGACCACAAGCCGGGCTTCTTCACCCGCTGGTTCCTGTCGACGAACCACAAGGACATCGGGATGCTGTACCTGATGTTCGCCATCTTCACCGGACTGGTGGGCGGCGCGTTGTCGGGTCTCATCCGCTGGGAGCTGGCGGAGCCGGGCATCCAGCTGTTCCGTGAAGGCTCGATCATCCAGCACCTCGGCATCGTCGAGGCGTCGAAGCACGGCTACAACGTCACCGTCACGGCGCACGCCCTGATCATGGTGTTCTTCGTCGTCATGCCGGCGACGATGGGCGGCTTCGCCAACTACTTCACGCCGATCATGATCGGCGCGCCGGACATGGCCTTCCCGCGCATGAACAACATCTCGTTCTGGATGCTGTTCTTCGCCTTCGTCCTGCTGGTCATCTCGCTGTTCGTGGACGGCGGTCCGGGCAAGGGCTTCGGGGGCGGCTGGACCGCCTATCCGCCGCTGTCGACCATGGGTCACACCGGACCCTCGTTCGACCTCGCCATCTTCTCGCTGCACATGGCCGGCGCCTCGTCGATCCTCGGCGCGATCAACTTCATCACCACCATCTTCAACATGCGCGCGCCGGGCATGACCCTGCACCGCATGCCGCTGTTCGCCTGGGGCGTGCTGATCACCGCCTTCCTGCTGCTGCTGTCGCTGCCCGTGCTGGCCGGCGCCATCACCATGCTGCTGGCCGACCGCAACTTCGGCACCAGCTTCTTCGCCCCCGCCGGCGGCGGTGACCCGGTGATGTACCAGCACCTGTTCTGGTTCTTCGGTCACCCCGAGGTGTACATCATGATCCTGCCGGGCTTCGGCATGATCTCGCACATCGTCTCGACCTTCTCGAAGAAGCCGATCTTCGGCTATCTCGCCATGGCCTACGCCATGGTCGCGATCGGCTTCATCGGCTTCATCGTGTGGGCCCACCACATGTACACCGTGGGCATGACCATCGAGCTGCGCGCCTACTTCGTGGCCGCGACGATGATCATCGCGGTGCCGACCGGGGTGAAGATCTTCAGCTGGATCGCCACCATGTGGGGCGGCTCCATCAGCTTCAAGACGCCGATGCTGTGGGCGATGGGCTTCATCTTCCTGTTCACCGTCGGCGGCGTGACCGGCGTGGTGCTGGCCAACGCCGGCATCGACTACAGCCTGCACGACACCTACTACGTGGTGGCTCACTTCCACTATGTGCTCTCGCTGGGCGCCGTGTTCTCCATCTTCGCCGGTTTCTACTACTGGTTCGAGAAGATGTTCGGCGTGAAGTACAACGAGTTCCTCGGCGCGCTGCACTTCTGGGTCATGTTCGTCGGCGTGAACGTGATCTTCTTCCCGCAGCACTTCCTCGGCCTGCAGGGCATGCCGCGGCGCTACATCGACTATCCGGAGGCGTTCACCCTGTGGAACCACGTGTCGTCGGTCGGCTATCTGATCACCATCGCCGGCGTCGGCGTGTTCCTGATCATGCTGATCGAGGC
>JANJTI010000319.1 GCA_024711185.1 Brevundimonas sp.
CGCGGCTTCCGCCGCCGCGGCATCCTGCAGCTCGCGATGGCGCGCCGTGAATCCGGCGTGGCCGGCGTCGGCCCACTGCGACAGGATCAGCCCGGCATGCCGCGCCCTGCGCGGCGCTCCGGGATCGGCCGTCGCCGTCTCCAGCGCGGCCGAGGGCGGCGACAGGATCAGGCCGCCAGGCCGTGCGAAGGTGACGAGATCGCCCTCGGCGTGAATGGCGAGGTCGGGGACGGGGGTCTCCACCGCAAGCCCCTGCGCACTGGGGAGCAGGGCCAGATCGACGGTGCGACGGCGGTCGCCGAACCCCTTGCCGGGGGCGAGGGCGGTGACGGCGGCGAAACGGTCCCCCGCCAGTGGATCGGTCAGCCAGATGACCTGCCTCGCACCGGCCATGCGGGCCACGAGGGCCGGCTTGCCGGTGTCGTCGCGGTCGATCGGGACGCCTTCGACCGCGCTCGTCGGACCTCCGATGGTCACGCTCCACACCGGTCCGCGGGCCTCGGCCGACACCGCCAGCCCCACGGGCGCGGCGAGGCGCAGGACGACATGGCCGGAACCGCCCGTCCAATGCGCCGATGACGCCGGCCCCAGCGCCTCGGCGCCGGCCAGGTCGAGCCGGGCGGGCTGGTCGAAGACGACCCACACCGCCTCACCGCGCCGGAAGACGGCTGCGCCGACGGGCTGGTCCCAGCGGAAGTCCAGGGTCACCTTGTCCGGCCTGGCGCGCGAAGTCACCGGCACCGTCGCGGCGCGCTCGCGGCCGTCCGGCACGGCCGGCGCCCGGGCGTACAGGTTGAGCCATACGGCGCCGTCGGCGACGCCGTTGAGGATCCCGGCGCCGTCGGCGAGGGTCAGCACCACCTCGGTGCCGCCGCGGACGGCCCGGGTCTCGACCCTTTCGACCCCGGCCGGCGGATCGACCCGCAGGCGCGAAACGTCCGGGGCGGCGGTCGTGCCGATGCGCACGACGACGTCCCGTCCCTCGCGCCGCACCTGGGAGCGGGCGCCTATGACGCCGGCGAACTCCACCCTCGTGAAGGCGTCGTTGGCCCCGACGCGGATGGTGACCGGATCCAGCGCCGCGCCGGCCTCCTGGGCCTGCGGGGCCAGAGGCGCGAGCGCGACCGCGCCGGCCGCGGCGGCGGCGACGGTCGACTTCAGGATTCGCCTGGTTGCGCGGGCCCCGGACATACGCGCGCACCCTCGCGCGCGGGCCCTTTCAACGCGGTTAACGGTTGATGACCGCCGACCGGGTCAGTCGTGGCCGGTCATGCCCTTCGAGGGATCATCGGACGGCGTGTCCGGATCGATCCGGCGGTTGACGCCGGCGTTGCGCAGTTTGGCCCAGGCGAGCAGGGGCCGAGAATGAGGGGGCCTCCGACAAGGACGATCAGCCAGGGAAAACCTTCCATATCAAGCTCCAGTCTGGGCCGGGCCGGAGGCGCGGCGTGGAAACGGATCAGCGGCGCCCCCTGCCGAGCAGCGGCAGGCCGATCAGCAGAGGGAGGAAGAAGAACAGGAACCGGCCGCCGGACGCGAACCAGACCACGATTGCGAGGATGACTGCCGCCACCACGAGCCCGAGGGTCAGGGGCCAGCGCATCACTTCACCGCATCGCGCAGCAGGCGCAGCGCCACCCTGAGGCACTCCAGCCGGACCGGGCCCCGGCCGATGTCGCCGAAGTGATGTTCCTCGTGCACCGTCGGCGCCCCCGTCGCCGCGAGGGCGAAATGCACCAGTCCCGGCTCGTCGTCGGGACCGCCCGGGCCGGCGAAGCCGGTAATGGCGACCGCAGCCCCCGCGCCGGACTCGCGCAGCGCGCCCTCGGCCATGGCCCGGGCCACCGGCTCAGAAACGGCGCCGTTGTGCCGGATCAGGCGCGGCGGCACGCCCAGTTCCTGCGCCTTGGCCTCATCGGTGTAGACCACATAGCCCCGTTCGAAGGCATGAGAGCGCCCTTCGACGTCCGTGAGGACGGACGCCACCAGCCCGCCGGTGCAGCTCTCGGCCGTCGCCAGGGTGATCCCGCGGTCGCACGCCGGCTTGAGCACGGCCTCGATCAACCTCTCGATGTCGTTCGGAAGGGCGGCGCTGAGCGTCTCTGTCATCAGGCGGGAAACGGCGGCGGCGGGCCGGTGTTCCCCGCGACATCCGGCCCCGCTTGCGGGCGCCGGCGGGTGCGCCGACATGAGTGGCCCTCCCAGGATCGCCCCATGACCGACGCTCCCCGCCCTCGCCTCAGCCCGATGAAGACCGGGCTGCGCAGCCGATGCCCACGCTGCGGCGAGGCGTCGATATTCAAGGGTTACCTGTCCCTGCGCGAGGCGTGCCCCGCCTGCGACCTGTCCTACGACTTCGCCGATCCGGCCGACGGTCCCGCCTTCTTCGGCATGAGCGTGGTCGGACTGGTGGGCATGGCGCTGTTCATGTGGTTCGAATTCACCGTGCACCCGCCGGTCTGGGTCCACATGGTGGTGACCCTGCCGTTGCTCGTTCTCGCCTGCCTCGCGGTGCTGCGGCCGCTGAAGGGCTGGCTGGTGGCGGAGCAGTACGTGCACAAGGCGGCCGAGGCGCAGTGGGACAGCGTCGGCGGCCACGGCGATGGCTCGAAGTGGCGGTGACGAACCGATGGCGACCCCGGCAGGACTCCAACCTGCGACCTCGGCTTTAGGAAAGCCTTGCTCTATGCAGCTGAGCTACGGGGCCGTCGAGCGGCTGACCTAGCGGCTTGTGCGGCGCGGGGGAAGCGCCGCGGAGAATTTACGACCGGGACGCGGCATGCTGCTGGTTCTGATGGCGGCGACGGCGCTGACCGGAGCGCAGCAGACGAATGCGCCGCCGCGCCGCGAACCGCCGCCCCCGCCGCCGCGCGAACAGGCAGCGCGGCCGTCCCGGGAGGTCTATTTCCGCAACTGCAGCGAAGCGCGCGCCGCCGGGCGCCGGAACGTGCGCCGGGGAGAGCCCGGATACCGGCCGGCGCTGGACCGCGACAACGACGGCGTGGCCTGCGAGGCCCGATGACCTCGCTTGTGGTTAATCCTCTTTAAGATACAATATCCTGTAGGGAACAAATCCCGAATCGGGCCGTGTCGGCGATTCGGTCCTGATTCGTTTCGCGCCTGTTCCGCTACGGCCACGCTCGCCATTTACCCCGACGCCTCCGCGTCCGGCGCCGCTTGAGGAACGGATCGGGAAGAGCCACCTTTCACGGGTATGAGTGACCGAGGCGCAGGACAGGCCCCGTCGCGGGTCGCCGCGATCCTGGGCCCGACCAACACCGGCAAGACCCACCTGGCGGTCGAGCGGATGCTCGGCCACGCCTCGGGCATGATCGGTCTGCCGCTGCGGCTGCTGGCCCGTGAGATCTACGACCGGATCATCCGCCAGCGTGGCGCCGCCTCGGTCGCCCTGATCACCGGCGAGGAGAAGATCGTCCCTGCCCGGCCGCACTATTTCGTGTGCACCGTCGAGGCGATGCCCCTGGAGCGGTCGGTCGAATTCCTCGCTGTCGACGAAATCCAGCTGGTCGCCGATCCGGAGCGGGGCCACGTCTTCACCCAGCGGTTGCTGCACGCTCGCGGCCGCGCCGAGACCATGTTCCTGGGGGCCGGGACCATGGCGCCCCTGGTGCGGGCCCTCGTGCCGGATGCGGAGATCGTGGCCCGCGACCGTCTGTCGACGCTGAGCTACGCCGGCTCGAAGAAGCTGACCCGCCTGCCGCGGCGCAGCGCCGTGGTCGCCTTCAGCACGGAACAGGTCTACGCCATCGCCGAGCTGATCCGCCGGCAACGGGGCGGAGCGGCGGTGGTGATGGGCTCGCTCAGCCCGCGCACCCGCAACGCCCAGGTCGAACTGTTCCAGTCGGGAGAGGTCGACTTCCTGGTGGCCACGGACGCCATCGGCATGGGGCTGAACATGGACGTCGACCATGTCGCCTTCGCGGGTCTGCGCAAGTTCGACGGCCGCCGCACCCGCTGGCTGCACGCCCACGAGATCGGCCAGATCGCCGGCCGGGCCGGACGGCACCTGCGCGACGGCACCTTCGGCGTGACGGGCGAGGCGCTGGAGCTGGACCCGGACCTGGTGGAGCAGGTGGTCGAGCATCGCTTCGATCCGGTCGAGGCGGCGGAGTGGCGCAACGCCCGGCTGGACTTCGACACCCTGCCCGACCTGCTGCGCTCGCTGACCGTGACGCCGCAGCGCTTCGGCCTGAGGCTGACGGAGCCGGCGCTGGACGAGATCCTGCTGCGCCGGCTGGCGCAGGACCCGGCCGTGAACCGGATCAGCCGCTCGCGCGGGGCTCTGATGCGGCTGTGGGAGGCCTGCCAGTTGCCGGACTTCCAGAAGACCACCCTTGACGAGCATGCCCGGCTGTCGAAGGACATCTTCGAGGCGTTGACCGGCCGCCGGGGGCGGCTGACCGAGGACTGGATCGCGCCGCGCTTCGTCGCCCTCGACCGGGACGACGGCCAGATCGATCAGCTGTCGGCGCGGCTGTCCGGGGTCCGGACGCTGAGCTACATCGCCAACCGCCCGGACTGGCTGGATCAGGCGCAGGGCTGGCGCGACCGCACGAAGGCGCTGGAGGAGCGGCTGTCCGACGTGCTGCACGAACGGCTGACCGCCCGATTCGTCGACCGCCGGACCACCGCCCTGATGCAGGCGCTGAACGTGCGCGGGGACGCCGTCGCAGAGGTCGCCGACGACGGCGAGGTGGTGGTCGAAGGGCACGCCGTCGGCCAGCTGGACGGCATCGACTTCCAGATCGACCGGGGCGGGTCCGCGCTGGCCGACCGCGCCCTGCGCCACGCGGCGCGGCAGGCCGTGACGCCGGAGATCGCCCGACGGCTGGGGCGGCTGGCGGCCGAACCTGACGAAGCCTTCGCGGTCACTCCCGACGGAATGGTGCTGTGGCGCGGCGCGCAGGCGGGACGGATCGTCGGCGGCGAGCCGTTCGCCCCCAGGGTTCGGCTGCTGGGCGACCTCGGCTCGGTCGCCGCCCGGGAGCGGGCGACGAAGCGGCTTGAGGCCTGGCTGGCGGGCGAGGCCGGACGCGCGCTGCGGCCATGGCGCCGGCTGAAGACCGCCATCGAGTCGGGGGCGCTGAAGGGGCTGCCCCGCGGCATCGCCTTCCGGCTGGTCGAGGCCGGCGGCGTCATCGACCGCCGCGGGGTGGAGCGCGATCTGGCCGCCCTGAGCCAGGCCGAGCGACGGACCCTGAAGGCGTTCGGCGTCCGCCTGGGCGCCCATTCCGTCTGGCTTCCGGGCCTGCTCAAAGACCGCGCCCGCGGCGTGGCCCAGGCCTTCGTCGCCGGCTCTTCGGCCTCGACCAATCCGGCGGGCCTCGGCGCCCTCGCCGATCCGCCGCCGTCGCCGCGGCAGCTGTCGGCTTTCGGCCTGCGCGCGGTCGGGCGCTTCACGGCCCCCGTGGAGTGGCTGGAGGCCCTGTCCGAGCGACGGGCCAGGGGCGGCGGGCGTCTCGGCGCGGAAGACCTGGCGGCGCTCGGGGTCAGCGAGGCGGACGCGAAGTCCCTGCTGGCCGCCCTGAAGACGCCGCGCGCGCAGCAGCCGGAGCAGCAGGGCCGCGAGCCGAGGCCGGTCAAGGACTCGCCCTTCGCGGCCCTCTCGGCGCTGACCGCGCCCCAACCCGCAGCGACGCGCCGCCGTCGTCCGCGCCGCCGCAGGATCGCGGCTTCGTGAGCGAGACCGGCTGTCGCATCGACGTCTGGCTGTGGCGCGCCCGGTTCGCAAAGAGCCGTTCGCTGGCCGCTGCCATGGTCGAACGAGGCACGGTGCGGCTGACGCACAACGGGGTGCAGACCCGCCTCGACAAGCCCAGCCGTACGGTTCACGTGGGCGATGCGCTGGTCTTTGCCCTTGGAGGCCGGCTGGTCGAACTCGAGGTGCTGGAGCTGGGCGAGCGGCGCGGCCCGGCGGCCGAGGCCCGCACCCTGTACGAGGCGCGGGCGCCGGAGGCCTGAAGTCCTACTGCCGGACGAACTCGCCCTCGATGTGCAGCTTCACCTCGTCGCCGAGGGCCGGCAGGGCGAAGTTCACGCCGAAATCCGAGCGCCGGATCGTCGCGTAGCCGTCGAATCCGGCCTTGTAGGCGCCCATGGACTGCCCCGCCTGGTTGAACTCGA
>JANJTI010000298.1 GCA_024711185.1 Brevundimonas sp.
ACAGCTCGCGCATCGCCGCCGCCGTCTGGCGCGGGTCGTCCTTGACCAGGTCGTTGACGACGATGACCCGGCTGTTGGCGGCGTAGTCGAACGGGCTCTCGACCTTCAGCGTCCGCGCCGGCTCGATCAGCCGGGCGGCCCCCGTGCGCAGGCGGGCGAGGTCGAAGGGATCGTCCGACAGCGGGTCCGAAAGGGTGGCCGAGGTGACCAGCACCCCGTGCGCCGGCATGACCACCGCCGCCTCCAGCGGCACGGTGGGGTCGATCCAGTGCCGCCTCAGCGCGACGTCCATGATGCGCCCGAAGGCGGCCTCGGCCGACAGCCAGTCGACGAAGTCCGGGTCCGGCTCGTCGCCGCCGGCGTCCAGCGCCGCCAGCATCGACCGCCAGCCCGGCAGGGTCATGCGGGCGCGGCGGTCCAGCCCGCGCAAAGCGCCCTCGATGCGGGCGCGGGCCGAGCCGTCCAGCTCGGCCGCCTCGTCGTCGAGGATGTCCTCCAGATGCCGCGACAGGGCCAGCAACGGCGCTTCGACCGCGGCCAGCGCCTGGGCCGCCTCGCGCGCCGCCTCCCGCACGGGCTCGGTGGCCGGGCGCAAGGCGCACTCCATGCCGAACTCCACGCCACTGCCCGAGGCGTTCTCACTGGTGCGGGCGCGCAGCTGCTCCAGCGCCGCCAGCAGGAAGCGCTCGACCGGGCCGACCGGATTGACCTCGCCCGAGGCGGGCGCGATGCGGCCGGAGACGCCCTCGCCGGGCAGCTGGGCGGCGGCGCGGACGGCGTCCTGCAGCGCCTTCGAGGCGGCCTCGTTGTCCGCGCAAAGGTCGCCGAGGCGCTGCTCCAGCCCCCGGCCGCGGCGGGCGCGTCCTTCGGGTCCGCGTATCCAGCGGCGCAGCTCGGCCGCCTCCTGTCCGGACAGGCAGGCCGAGAAGGCGCTGTCGGCGGCGTCGAACAGGTGGTGGCCCTCGTCGAAGACGATGCGCTTCAGCGCCGCCGTCTCGCCGTCCTGTTTCAGCCCCCGCGCCGATCGCGCTCCGTCGAAGGCCGCCTGGGTCATCACCAGAGCATGGTTGGCGACGACCAGATCCGCCCGCCGGCTGGCGCGGATAGTCTTCTCGACGAAACAGGTGCGGTAGTGCGGACAGGCCGCATGCACGCACTCGCCGCGCCGGTCGACCAGATTGGCGGGGCTCGCCTGCTGCGACGGCGGGGTGGCGAACAGGCCGGGCAGCCAGCCGGGATAGTCGCCGCCGGTCATGTCGCCGTCGCGGCTGTGCAGGGCCCAGCGGCTGGCCAGCGCCATGCCGATCAGGTCGCCGCTCCCCAGCTGCGCCGCCTGCACCATCTCCTGCAGGTTCAGCAGGCAGAGGTAGTTCTCGCGCCCCTTGCGGACCACGGCCTTCCGCTTGCGCTCCTTCGGATCGGGCCACAGGCTGGCGATCTCGCGGTCGATCTGACGCTGCAGGGCGCGGGTGTAGGTCGACACCCAGGCGGCGCCCTGGTTGCGTTCCGCCCACAAGCTGGCGGGGGCGAGGTACCCGAGCGTCTTGCCCGTGCCGGTGCCCGCCTCGGCCAGCAGCATGCGCGGCCGGCCCTCCTCGTTGCGCGGCGCGAAGGCGAAGGCGGCCTCTGCGGCGTAGTCGCTCTGGGTCGGTCGGGTCTCGTCAAGGCCGGAGGCCTGCAGCAGCTTCTCCAGCCGGATGCGGGCGCTTTCGGAGTCGACCGGCGCCGAGCCGGCCTCGCCGCGCGGGGCCTCGTCCTCCCACTCCGGCAGTCGCGCCCAGGCGTCGAGCCCGCTGCCCCGATGGCGCCGCTCGCGCACCGGCTGATGCTGCAGGGCGCCCAGCACCCGCCAGCCCCAGCTCCATCCGGCCCGGCCCAGCGTCTCGGCCAGCGTCACAGCGTCCTCGCGATTTGGATACTCAGGCGCCGCCAGCTCCTTCAGCAGTCCGGCCGCCGCGTCGCGCAGCGCCCCGGCCTGCGCCTCCGCCCCCTTCGGTTCCGCCATGCCCATGGCCAGCGCCAGTCCCGCCGCCGAGGGGGCGCAGAACCGCGCCGGCCGCACGAAGGCGAACAGCTCCAGCACGTCCAGCAGCTCCGGCGACCGCGGCGGCGGCGCGATGCCCAGTCGCCGGGCGGTCAGGCTGGCGTGCGCCACCATCACCTCGCCGCCGGTGAACAGTCCCTCAGCCGCGCCGCGCCCGATCCTGCGCGCGCCCTCGCCGTCGGCGACCGCCCCCGCCCCCGGCGGCACGGCCAGCGCCGGCGGCAGGGCCAGCCACGGCTCGGCCCCGGTCACGCCGGCGGAGGAGGGAAGGGTCGAGACGGACACCCTCGACAGATAGCCGCTTCGCGGGTGAAACGGAACGGGAACATGCTATAGGCGGGGCGTGACGCCCGCCGCCGCTCCCGCAACGCTTCCGCCTCCGGAACTGCCGCCCCTGTTCGCCGACTGGTTCGCGCGGCGCGACTGGGCGCCGCGGCGCCATCAGCTGGAGATGGTCGCCGCGGCCGAAGCCGGGTCGCACGCCCTGCTCGTCGCGCCGACCGGCGGCGGCAAGACGCTGGCCGGCTTCCTGCCCTCGCTGATCGAGCTGGCGGAGCGGGGCCCGAAGCCGGAGACCGGCCCCGGTTCCGGCGTCCACACTCTCTACCTGTCGCCGCTGAAGGCCCTGACCACCGACGTCGAGCGCAACCTGATGACGCCGATCCGAGAGATCGGCCTGAACATCCATGTCGAGAGCCGCACCGGCGACACCAAACAGTCGAAGCGCCAGCGCCAACGCGACTTCGCGCCGGACATCCTGCTGACCACGCCGGAGCAGCTGGCCCTGTTCTGCGCCTGGGAGGGGGCACGGGCGTATTTCGCCGACCTGAGGTGCGTCGTGCTGGACGAAGTGCACGCCATCTGGAGCGGCAAGCGGGGGGACCTGCTGAGCCTCGGGCTGGGCCGGTTGCAGTCGTTCGCGCCGCAGATGCGCCGCGTCGCCCTGAGCGCGACGGTGGACGATCCGGGGATGATCGCGGAGTGGCTGGCGCCGGGTCTTCCTTCTCCCCTCGGGGGAGAA
>JANJTI010000299.1 GCA_024711185.1 Brevundimonas sp.
AAGCTCGCTGCCCACACGAGCCAGCCGCGCCGACTGTGTTGAGCGATCACGATGAAGACGATCAACAGTATGATTTCCAGCGCCGTTACGCCCCACCGTGGGACGTTGGCGGCGGCCCCTCCCTTGATCATGGTCGTGGCGAGGGAAACCAGAGCATAGGCGGCGGCGCCCATTCGTTCAGGCTCGTCGCCCTTCCAGAATGCAAAGATGACGGTGACTACAGCCGCCGCCACGACCGCTTGGGCGTAGATGTCCAGGAACACAGAATCGCCCCCACGCTGCTTGCATGGGAGCGATACTGCCTCAAATCACAACCAGCGGAAATGATCGCTGGCTGACATTACGCCGAATTAAACCGCGCGAAGGCGGTGTTCGCCAGTCGTCGGCGGACGGCTGGTGTCGGGTGTCTTGTTGTCCTGACCAGCGTACACTCCGTACCCCATCCGACGGTGATCCTTCGCCAGTTCCTCGTGGCAGGTCACCATGGCCTGGCGAGCGGCGCCGAGGGCGGCGATGGCTTCCAGAGCCTTCGCCTGGGCCTCGGCCCCGACGACCGGAGAGACGTTGAGGGCGGCGCGGCCGCCGACCATCGACTGGACCAGCGTCGTGGCGCGGACGATCGCCTCGTCGAGGGCCTTCTCGCTGGCGTGCAGATCGCCGGCGAGGCTGGCGATGACTTGGGCCTTTTCCATAAAACCCTCCGGACTGAACAGGTAAACGTCTCCTTAACACAGGGGGAGCTTCGCCGGTAGTGATTTGTTAGCCACATCTCCACACGGATTGTTAACCGCAATCGCAAGGGTGGGCGAGTCGTCGCCGTCGCCGCCGACGGGCGGGCGGTCTCCGGGTTTGTCGAGCTGCCCGACGGCGAGGATCTCCAGGCCGAGCGCCCGGGCGAGGGCGGCGAGGGCCCTGTGGGTGCGGACCATGTGGGCGCGGGCCTCGGCCAGGGCGCCGAGGCTGGCGGCGGTCTCGTCGAACGCAGTCTGGCCCACGACGGCGGACAGGGACGCTTCGAGCCGCGCGGCGGGGAGGGCGGCCGCCAGGCCGGCGGTGTCGACCATCGCCTGGTCGATGGCCGCCTCGGCGGCGTGCAGGCGGTCCGAGAGGGCCGCGCCTATGGTGAGTCTGTTCATCCTCTTGCTCCGTGGCTGTCCACGGAACAAAAGGTAAACACAGGTTGCGCGGTTGCGCAACTACAAGTCGTGTCCGGCGATCAGGAAGTGGGCGGCGAGGGTGGCGATGGGCTGATCCTCGTGCTCCTGCCAGGCGCGAGCCTCGACGTGGGCGACGCGCCGCCCGGCCTTGCTGATGCGGGCGCGCGCCTGCACGTCCAGCGGCCGGCCGGAGCGGAGATAGGCGACAGTGACGTTGATCGGCCGCGGCAGGCGCAGGCGGGGGTACAGCCGGGCCACCTGGGCGACGGCGGTCAGTTCGAGCAGGGCGGCGGTGGAGCCGCCGTGCAGGGCGGGCAGCAGGGGGTTGCCGATCAGCCGGTCGGCGAAGGGCATGGTGACGGTCAGCTCGTCTCCGGTGACAGCCGTCGTCAGGCCGAGGAAACGGGCGTAGGGGATGGTGTCCAGAAGATCGCTCACGCCTCGCCTCCCTCGCGGGCCCGCAGGTTGGCGCCGACCGGGCGGCCCTGACTGGAGTCGAGCATGTAGGCCGCCTGGGCGGCCGCGACGGGATCGTCCGGATGTTCCTCGAACGCCCAGGCGCGGACGAAGGCGATGGAGCGGGTCAGGCGGTAGCAGCGCGCCTCCGCGACCAGGTCGGCGCGGGGCCGGGCCGCCCGCATGTAGTCGACGCGGAGATCGAGGGTGGCGATCGGCTCGAAGCGGTCCAGCGCCACCCAGACGGCGAGGCCGCCGGCGTGGTCGAGCAGGGTGGTCACGAGTCCGCCGGCGAGGACGCCGGTGTCAGGGTCGCCCACCAGTTCCTCCCGCCACGGCGCGCGGATGCGGACCCGGTCGCCGGTCAGGCTGTCGAAGGCGAAGCCCAGGGCGTGGGTGTGGGCGGCCCCGGAGGCCAGCTGGGGCAGGAGGTCGACGAGGGGCGAGGCGGTCATGCGCCAGCTATCGGCCGGGCGGCCGGTTGAGCGCAAGCGTCGGTCGTGCGTTCCTGATCCGAGCGGATGGGCGGGAGGCCGGATGATCCGATACGAGGACCTGCTCAGGCCCACCCCGGAGGGGCTGTACTGCCCCCCGGGAGACTTCCATGTCGACCCGGTCGCGCCGGTGGCGCGAGCCGTGATCACCCACGGCCATTCCGACCATGCCCGATCCGGGCACGGCACGGTGCTGGCGACGCCCCAGACGCTGGCGATCATGGCCGAGCGCTATGGCGAGGACTTCGCCGGGCGGCGGGAGGCGCTGGCCTATGGCGAACGGACCGAGCGGGACGGGGTCGAGGTGAGCCTCGTACCGGCGGGCCACGTGCTGGGATCGGCCCAGGCGGTGATCCGCTGGCGCGGTCTGACCACGGTGGTGTCGGGCGACTACAAGAGACGTCGCGATCCGACCTGCCCGCCCTTCGAGCCGGTCCCCTGCCATGTGTTCGTTTCGGAGGCCACTTTCGGCCTGCCGGTGTTCGTGCATCCGCCTGCCGAGGGCGAGGTGGCGCGGCTGGTGCAGTCGCTGCGCCAGTTCCCCGAGCGGGCGCATCTGGTCGGCGCCTATGCGCTGGGCAAGGCGCAGCGGGTGATCCGGCTGCTGCGCGAGGCCGGCTGGGACCGGCCGATCTATGTCCACGGGGCCCTCGACCGGCTGAACCGGCTCTACGACCGCGAGGGGGTGGGGCTCGGCCCCTTGGCCCCGGCGACCGGACTGCCCCCCAACAGTCTCGGCGGGGAGGTGGTGATCGCGCCGCCGTCGGCGACACAGGACCGCTGGTCGCGTCGCTTCGCCGACCCGGTGCGGGCGTTCGCCTCGGGCTGGATGCTGGTGCGCGCCCGCGCCCGCCAGCGGGGGGTGGAGCTGCCGCTGGTGCTCTCGGACCACGCCGACTGGCCGGAATTGACCGCCACCTTCGCCGAGTTGAAGCCCGAGGAGGTGTGGATCACCCACGGGCGCGAGGAAGGGCTGCTGCGCTGGTGCGAGTTGAATGGACAGGCGGCGCGGGCGCTGCGGCTGGTCGGCTACGACGAGGAGGACGAGGAAGCCGCCGCGCCGCTGGAGGATCAGGCGACGGATCGGTCCTGAGCGGCGGCGCTCGCGACGGCCGCCTGCTCGAGCGCGGCGTTCATCGCCATGCGCAGGCGCTCGGGCTTGATCGGCTTCTCCACCACGGCGGCCATGCCGATGGCGAGGTACCGCCTGGCGTCTTCCGGATCGGCGTTGGCGGTCAGGGCGACGATCGGGATCGACCGTTCGGCCCCGGGCAGGGCCCGGATCGCCTGGGTGGCCTGGACGCCGTCCATGCGGGGCATCTTGATGTCCATCAGCACCAGGTCGAAGCGGCGCTCCTGGACGCATTCGACCGCCTCGACTCCGTCCTCGGCAGTCTCGGAGGTGCAGCCGAACATCTCGCACAGGGCCTGGGCCACGACGCGATTGGTGGCGTTGTCGTCGACGATCAGCACGTGCGGGCTGTCCTGCAGGTCGAGATCGGGCAGTTCCTCGACGTTGGACGGCTGCGCCTCGGCCGTCTCGGCCCGGGGAGCCTCCAGAGCGAAGCTGAAGGTGGCGCCGCTGCCATGATTGTTGCCGGCGCGGATCCGGCCGCCCATCCGATCGACGATCTGGCGGCAGATCGACAGGCCGAGACCGGCGCCGTCCGGCCCAGAGCCGTGTACGAACGGCTCGAAGATCATGTCGACGCGCGCGGGGTCGATGCCGGGCCCGTCGTCGCGGACGCGGGCCTCCAGACGCACAACGTCGCCGCTGGCGGCGGCTTTCAGGCCGGCTTCCACGACGCCGTTCCGGGCGAACTTCAGCGCGTTGCCGATCAGGTTGTCGAACACCTGTGTCAGGCGGCGGGCGTCGATCAGCGCCGACAGTTCGGTATCCCCCTCGTAGCTGACCATGAGAGTGACGTTGTCCTGGGCGGCGCGCGGAGCCCAGGTCGCCTGGATCTCGTCCATCAGCGCCCTCAACGGCGTGGCTTCGGGCGCCAGTTCCAGCTCACCGGCTTCGGCCCTGGCCAGGTCCAGCGCGTCCTGAAGGATCCGCAGCAGGGTCTCGGAGGACTCCATGATCGTCGAGACGTGGGCCTGCGCCTGCTTGTTCAGGGGTTGGCGGCGCAACAGGTCGGCGACGGCCAGCACGCCGTTCATCGGGGTGCGCAGTTCGTGGGTCATGACCGCGAGGAACTCGGCCTTGGAGCGCGCCGAGGCGAGAGCCTGGGCGCGGCCGTCGGCGAGAATTCGCGCCTCGTCGGCCAGTTCCTCGTTGCGGATGCGCTGGTGGTCGTTGACGGCCTTGAGGAGGGAGACGACCGTGCCGACGCCCTGGTAGCGGCCCTGCCGGGTGACGATAAAGCCGCGCATGAGCGCGCCGGCGCCGCCCCGGAGCAGGCTGTCGCAAAAGGCGTCGATCTCAACTCCGGCCTCCACCACGGCCGGTTCCGGGTCCATGACGTGGACGGCGGGCCGGTGGGCGTAGGCTGCGTAGCCGAACGCCCCGGCGATCTTGAGCAGGAAGTCGTTGCGCTCGATCAGGCCGACCGGACGCTCGTTCTCGACGACGGGAATGACGAGGGTGTCGGGTTCGCGGGCGAAACGCGCGAAGACCTCGCTGCCGGGCGTTTCCGGAGCGATCGCCTCGGCGCGTTCGGTGAGCACTTCGATCGTCGGCATACCGGCCGGCACTCCACTGGGTCGGAGCGACCTTGGCTGCGAACGGTTTTCGGAAGCGTTAAGGCCAGCTTCGCCGTTTCGCGCATTTTGCGCCCGCGACACGGCTGGTGTAGAAGGCCGGCCCGTATTCACACGGCTTCATCTTCCTGTCCATGCGCGCGGCCGGCGGCCGACCGCAGGTTTGTCATGAGCGAAATCGGCCAGAACCCTGAAATATCAGCACTCGTCCTGTTCTCCGGCGGGCAGGACAGCGCCACCTGCCTGGCCTGGGCGCTCGACCGCTATGCCCGGGTGGAGACCGTTGGCTTCGACTATGGCCAGCGGCATGCCGTGGAAATGCAGGCCCGGCTCGAGGTGCGCGCCGGGATGGCCGCGCTGCGCGAGGACTGGGCCGGACGGCTGGGACCGGATCACGTCGTCGACCTGACCGGCTACGGCCGCATCGCCGAGAGCGCCCTGACCGCCGAACGCGCCATCGAGCTGGACGCGCGCGGTCTGCCGACGACCTTCGTTCCGGGTCGGAACCTCGTGTTCCTGAGCGTCGCCGCGGCCCTGGCGGACCGCCGCGGGCTGGAGGTGCTGGTCGGCGGCATGTGCGAGACCGACTACTCGGGCTATCCCGACTGCCGCCGCGCCACGATCGAGGCGATGGCGCGGGCGCTCAGCCTCGGGCTGGACCGGCCGGTGGTCATCGAGACGCCGCTGATGGCGCTGACCAAGGCGGAGACCTGGGCCACGGCCGAGCGGATCGGCGGCCCC
>JANJTI010000018.1 GCA_024711185.1 Brevundimonas sp.
CCAGCTCCGGCCGGTCCAGATAGGGCGCGTCGAAGGCCGAGACCGCGTAGCGCGCCCGGTCCCGTGTCAGGAAGGCCCCGCAGGCGTAGGGGACATAACCCAGCTTGTG
This sequence comes from Brevundimonas sp., assembly GCA_024711185.1. Taxonomy (GTDB): domain Bacteria; phylum Pseudomonadota; class Alphaproteobacteria; order Caulobacterales; family Caulobacteraceae; genus Brevundimonas. The sequence goes on from JANJTI010000018.1 coordinate 110, forward strand.
GGGGTCGATGGTCACTGAGTCGGCGCGGCGGACCGCCCGCAGCGCCGCCGCGCTGGCCGGCGACAGCGCCGCCTCGTCCGGCCCGCCGGGGATTGAACAGAGGAAGCCGCCATAGGCGGCGTCGACATGGCGCCAGATGTGGACGCCCGCGTCCCGCTCCCATGCCTCCAGCCGGTCGTGCACCGCGTCGATGGGATCGATCTCGCTCGTCTCCGTGGTGCCGGCGACGCTGACCGCCATCAGCACCGGCCGCCCCTGGGCGCGGGCCTCGCGGATCAGGCGGTCGAGATCCTCGACGTCCAGCCGCCCTTCGGCGTCGAGGGCGACGCTCCACAGCGACCCCTCCCCCAGCCCGAAGACATTGGCCGCCTTCAGCCAGGAATAGTGCTTGGTGCCCGGGGCCAGCAGCACCGGGCCAAGGTAGTCCCCGCCGGCAGCCCGGCCGATCCGCGCCCATACAGCGGCGGGATTGCCGACCGCAGCGCTGTGGCGCCGCAGGGTCGCGTCGGTCAGGCCGTGCCGGTCCCACAGCTCCCGAAATCTGTCCCAGCCCATGTGGGCGGCGGCGAAGACGTCGAGCGGCTCGCCGGTCGTCTCCGCCACGTACAGTCCGAGGCTGAGCCAGTGATCCATCCGGTAGCGCGCCCGCCAGACCGCCTCGAAATTGGCCACCGTGCCGCCCGAGGTGAAATGCCCCTGCGCCTCGGTCGGATCGTAGCCGAGCATGGACGCCAGCAGGGCGACGGCCTCGGTCTCGATCACCGACCCGACCCGGCTGGCTTCGTGGGAGGTGTTGTTGGGATTGTGCAGCATCGCCGCCAGCCATCCGAACAGGGCCGGCAGCGAAATCTCCGCCTTCATGTGGCCGATGTAGCGGGGCGTGTGGGTCGGCGTTTCCGCTGTCAGCGCCTGCGCCAGCTCGTCCAGCCGGGCCGAGAGCTCTGCCCGCGCCATCGGGGCCGCCGCCGCTTCCGGCGTGGCCGCGAGGTCTTCCGGGAACAGGCTCTTGCGCCAGTCGAACCAGTGGTCCAGCAGGCCGAGCATCTCGGAACGGATCCAGCGCTCGTTCTCGCAGCGCGCGCCGGGAAAGTAGGTCGAGGCGATCGCCGCCGGGGAATCGGGCATCAGGGTCTCCGCTCGGGTTGATGGCGCCGCCGGGGCGCCGCGTCCTTGCGCCGGCTCAACCTCGGCGCTCTCAGTGCGGTCGGCTGAGGATCCACGCGCCGACGAGGAGCAGCGCGGCCGCGGAGGCGGTCAGCCCGACCACAGGCACTTCGGCCAGCCACAGTCCGGCCCAGCTGGCGGGCAGGCTGCCGGCCGCGACCAGCTTGGCCTTGCGGGGGATGGCGCGACGCTCGTTCCACGCGCGGATCGCCGGCCCGAGGCGCGGATCCCCCCGCAGCCAGGCCTCCATCCGGGGCGAGGACCGGGCGAAGGCCCAGACCGCCAGCAGGGCGAAGGGCGTCGTCGGCCACAGCGGCAGGAGGACGCCGACGCCGGCCGCCCCCGTGGCGGCCAGGCCCAGCAGGCGCAATCCCGGCCGCCCCGCCGCCGGCGCGACCGCGAAGGGTTCGGCGTAGCCGTTCAGATCAGAGGGGAAGTCGACCGGCGTCATGACCGCACCTTCCGTCGGAGCGTCGGTCGGCGCTTTGCGCCGCCGCAAGTCGGCTCAGAGGGATTTCCTCAGCAGCATCGGGCCGTAGACAGCCGAAAAGCCGGCGAAGGCGAACACCCAAAGCCCCGCCGACGTCGCCAGCAGCGTCGCGGTCAGGTCGGGCAGGAAGGGCGCGAGCACGCGCACGGCCGCCGCCGCCAGCACGAGGCCGTAGATGGTCGTGGTCGCCAGATCGGAGGCCCGCGGCCGCCCCGTGTGCCCGCGGGTGGCGCGGGTCATCACGGCCAGGGTCATCACCCCGATGCCGCCGGCCGTCAGGGCGTGGACCCCGGCCGTGAACGGCACGGCTCCCGGCGCGAGGGCGGACGCGCCGAGCAGCAGGAAACCGACCGGCAACCACGCGAAGCCGAGGTGGAGGATCCACACCATCGATTCCGGCCAGGTCGTCCAGCCGCGCCAGCGCAGCAGCCGGACCAGGCTCAGGCCCCCGGCGGCGAGCAGGGCGGCCCCGGTCGCCACCGCCTGCGGCATGGCCACCCACAGCGCCAGCGAGCCGACCGTGACGACAAGCGCGATCTTGTCGAACAGGCCGAAGGGCGTCGGTCGCGGCAGACCCCGCGGCAGGACCCAGTTCTGGGTGAAGCTGGGTATGATCCGCCCCCCGATCAGGGCGATCAGTGCGGTGATCACGGCCACGGCGACGCGTTCGGAATGGGGCCCGGCCTCCGGCCACTGCGCCGAGGCGTGGAAGGCGATGTTGGCGCAGGCCAGCAAGGTCACCATCAGGGCCACCGGCAGGTTGCGACGGTTCCCGGCGGCGAGGATCTCTCGCCAGATCAGGGCGGCGAAGACGATGAGGAAGGAGACGTCCGCGACCGGAGCCGCGAGGCCGGCCGCCGGCGGGAGGAAACCGGCGACCCGACCCAGCAGCCACAGCCCGACCAGTCCCGCCAGCGGCCAGCCTGACACTGGCAGGCGGCCGGTCCAGTTCGGCACCGCTGTCAGCAGGAAGCCGGCGATGACCCCGCCGCCGTAGCCGAACAGCATCTCGTGGGTGTGCCACAGCCGCCCGTCCGTCCCGCCGATGGTCCCGTCCCCGAGGGTGAAGGACGCCACCCAGACCGGCACCGCCAGCGCGGCCCACACCGCCGCCAGCAGGAAGAACGGCCGGAAGCCGTAGGTCAGAACCGCCGGCCCCTGCCACGCCCGGATGCCTTCGCGCGTCGCGCCCATCGAATCTCGACTCCGAAAAAATGAAGGCGGGGCGGAAGAGGCCACGACCCCCTTCCGCCCCGCCCCACGCCCCGCGACTACTCCGCGGGAAGCACGGCCGGCTTGCCGCCGATCCGGGGTTTGCGCGCCGCGATCACGAGGCGGGCCGCGAAGATGGCCAGCGAGAAGGCCCCGACGCTGAACACCACGTCTCCGGGCACGCGCATCCACACCAGCATTTCGACCAGCGGCGAGTGGATCACCGCCGGAGACCGGGCGTACCACATGCCGTGCTCGATGCTGGCGAAGGCCTGAACCACCCCCATGGGCAGCAGCGACAGGAAGACCATCATCGCCACGCCGATGTTCAGCGTCCAGAACGTCACCGCCAGCAACCGGTCATCCCAGGCCAGTCGCGGGGCCAGACCGCGCAGGCAGAACAGCATCAGGCCGATCCCCAGCATGCCGTAGACCCCGAAGAGCGCGGCGTGGGCGTGGGTGGCCGTCGTGTTCAGCCCCTGCAGGTAGTACAGGCTGAGCGGCGGGTTGATCATGAAGCCGAAGACCCCGGCGCCGAGCAGGTTCCAGAACGAAACCGCCACGAAGAACAGGATCGGCCAGCGGTAGGTCTGCACCCACGGCGCCACCTTGGTGTGCCGCCAGGTCTCGAAAGCCTCGAAGCCGATCAGGGCCAGGGGCACGACCTCGAGGGCCGAGAACATGGCGCCGACGGCGATCACCGAAACCGGCGTGCCGGCGAAGTACCAGTGGTGGGCCGTGCCGAGCACCCCGCCGGTCAGGAACACGATGGTGCCGAACAGGACCGCGACGTTGGCCGTCTGGGCGCGGACGAGGCCGAGCTTGACGAACAGCAGGCTGATCACCGCCGTGGCGAAGACCTCGAAGAAGCCCTCGACCCACAGGTGGACGATCCACCAGCGCCAGTATTCCACCATCGAGATGTGGGTGTGTTTGCCCCACATGAAGCCGGCCGCATAGAAAAGCCCGATCGCGATGGTCGACATGAACAGCACCGCCAGCACCGGCTTGCTGTCGGACGGCGAACGCAGGGCCGGCCAAAGGGCGCGGCCCACCAGCACCAGCCACAGCATCAGGCCGACGAACAGCAGGATCTGCCAGAAGCGGCCGAGGTCGACGTACTCCCAGCCCTGGTGGCCGAACCAGAAGTTGGTGTGGATGTCGAAGACCTGCTGCACGCCAAGCCACTCGCCGGCCATCGAGCCGAGGACGACGAACACGAGGGCCGCCCACAGGATGTTGACGCCCAGCTTCTGGAAGCGGGGTTCATGGCCGGAGATCATCGGCGCGATGTACAGGCCCGTCGCCAGCCACGCGGTGGCGATCCAGAACACCGCCAGCTGGGTGTGCCAGGTGCGGGTCACCGCGTACGGGATCCACTCGGAAATCGGGATGCCGTAGAAGTCGTGGCCCTCGACCGCGTAGTGAGCGGTCATGGCGCCGAGGCCCACCTGCAGCAGGAACAGGCCGATGACCGTCAGGAAGTACTTGCCCGTCGCCTTCATGGAGGGCGTTGGCTTGAGGGTGAACAGCGGATCGGTCGCCGGCACGAGCGGCGGAGCTTCGTGCTTGGCGCGGGCGTGCCAGAAGATCAGCGCCGCGACGCCGAAGATCAGCAGCAGCACGCTGGCCACCGACCAGACGATGTTGGCCGAGCTGGGCACGTTGTCGATCAGCGGTTCGTGCGGCCAGTTGTTCGTGTAGGTGACCACGTCGTCGGGCCGATTGGTGCCCGCGGCCCAGCCGCTCCACCACCAGAAGGCGGCGATGTCGGCTCGGCGGGCGGCGTCCGGCACCGGGTTTTCGGCGATCGCGTACTGCTCACGCAGGTGCGAGAGCTCCACGTCGTCGCTCAGCAGCGCCTCATAGTGGGCGCGCACCTGGCGGATCGCCTCGGCCCGATCGGCGGAAACGGAGATCGTCCCCGTCGCCGGATCGTAGGTGTTCGCGCGGAACTCCCGCTTCAGCCGGGCCTTGAGGGCGCCCTGCTTTTCGATGTCCAGCTGCGCCCAGGCGACGCCGTGTTCGCGCTGCGCCCAGATGTCGAGCAGAGCCACGAGCTCGCGGTGCAGCTGGTCGGCCGACCAGTCGGGGGCGACATAGCCGCCGTGGCCCCAGACCGAACCGACCTGCTGGCCGCCCATCGACTGCCAGGCCAGCTGCCCGTCCTGGATGTCCTGCTTGGTGAACAGCACCTCGCCGGAGGGCGCGACCACCTGCGCCGGCAACGGCGGGGCCTGCCTGTAGATCTCGCGTCCCATCAGCCCGAGGACGGCGAAGGAGGCCGTCATGATCAGGGCGAGGACGAGCCAAAGCCTCTTGGTTGTCATCTCTTTCTGTCCTTTGCCGACAGGGACTCCCCCCGCTTCGGCCTTGTGGGCTCCATCGCCCAGGTCGCCGCGCGGTACGTTGCGCCGGCGCAAGCTTGACGTGCGGAACTGTCCTCAGACCGCCTGCGCGTGACGGCGTGCGGGGCCGCTCAGCTGGGCGTCGAAGCAGGCGGCCACGGTGCGCACGAGACGCGCGGCTTCCGCCGGAACCGTCACCGTCCGTTCATCGACCCGGCACAGCCCGAGCGGCTCCAGTTCGGCGACCCCGGCGAAGCACGAATCCAGGGCGTCGGGCGCAAAGCCGCGGTCCAGGCAGACGGCGCCTACATCCACCCGCAGATCGCACATGACCCGTTCGATCACCGCCGCCCTCAGCTCGTCTTCCGCGGTCACCGGCAGGCGACGGGCCACCGGAAGATGTCCGGCTTCCACGGCCCGCCCCCAGGCATCGGTCGCGGTCGCGTTCTGGACGAAGCCCGGACCGAACCGGCCGATGCTGGACGGCCCGACGGGGATCAGCACCGCTGCTGGATCGTCGGTGTAGCCCTGAAAGTTGCGGCGCAGCCGGCCGGCCGCGGCCGCCGCTGCCAGGGGATCCTCCGGGCGAGCGTAGTGATCGAGACCGATCCTGACATAGCCGGCCGCGACCAGCTCGCCATCCGCCGCCTCGGCCTGGTCCCAGCGGCCCTGCGCATCGGCGAGATCCTCGTCGCGGATCATTACCTGGTGTTTCTTCATCCACGGGACATGCGCATAGCCGAAGACCGCGACCCGGTCGGGATTGAGCGAGATGGCGGCCCGCGTGCTGTCGGCGACGTTCTCCGGCGTCTGGCCCGGCAGCCCGTACATCAGGTCGAAGTTCAGCGCCCCCAGCCCGGCTGCACGCAGGCGCGCCACCACGGCAGCCACCTGTTCGAACGGCTGGATCCGGTTGACCTTCTGCTGCACCTCCGCGTCGAAGGTCTGCACCCCGAGGCTCACCCTCGTCACCCCGGCTGCGATCGCCGCATCGATGAACTCGTGGGTCAGCAGGCCCGGGTCCAGCTCGGCCGCCACCTCGGCATCCGGACGCAGATGGAACGTGCGGGCGAGCACCGCCACCAGCTCGGCGAAGTCGGCCGGAGCCAGGGCGTTCGGGCTTCCGCCTCCGAAATGCAGATGCTGGGTCCCGGCATGCGGCGGCGTCGCGGCGCCCCACAGTTCGATCTCCCGCTTCAGCGTTTCGAAGAAGGTGCGGACGCGGTCGTACTCGTGGAACACGCTCGTATGGCAGCCGCAGTACCAGCACAGCCGCTTGCAGAAGGGGACGTGGGTGTAGACGGAAAGCGTCTGGTCGGGGCGGATCCGGCGCAGCCATTCGCGCGCTTCGACGTCATCGTCGGTCGGCATGAACGCCAGGGCCGTGGGATAGCTCGTGTACCGCGGCAGCGTCCGGCCGGCCTGCGCCAGCCAGGTCGGCGGCACGATCGCCCCGGGGACGGCCGACGCGGCCTTGAACGAATGCACCACGGTTGCCACAAGCCTCGAACAATGGAACGGGAGGGGCGGCCTCGCGCCCGGCGGGACGGGGTTAGGCGCAATGCGGCACAGGTGAAATTTGGGTCTTCCACCTAAGGAACATCCCGGAGACGGAGTGAACGACGGCGCGGCGGCGACGGCTCCGGGCTTCCTCGCCTGGGCGCTGGCCGCCCGCCGCACCCGGCTCGGGCTTGTCGTGGCCATCCTCGGAACGCTGCTGGCCCTGACGATCCGACTCGCCCTGACGCCCTACCTCGACGACCGGATCGCCTTCCTCTTCTTCGTTCCGATCGTGGTCGCCGCGGCGGCGCTCGGCGGACTGGGCTCCGGCGCCACGGCTACAGGCCTTGGGGGGCTCGGCGGTCTGATCGTCACCTGGGCGGACCAGATGAGCGGCGACTTCGTCAGCGCGGCCGCCTTCGTCGCCGTGGGCGGCATGATCAGCGTCGGCGGGGAGATGTTCCAGTCGATGCGCGATCGCGCGGTCGCGGTGAACAACGACCTGCGCGCCCGCGAGGCGCATCTCAGCTCCATCCTCGCCACCGTCCCGGACGCCATGGTGGTCATCGACGAGCGGGGGACGATGCGCTCGTTCAGCGACGCGGCCGAGCGGCTGTTCGGCTGGCGCGCCGAGGAGGCGATCGGTCAGAACGTCAAGATCCTCATGCCCTCGCCCTACCGCGAGGCCCACGACAACTATCTCGTCCGCTATCTGACCACGGGGGAGAAGCGGATCATCGGCGTCGGCCGGGTCGTCGTCGGCGAGCGCAAGGACGGCTCGACCTTCCCCATGGAGCTGTCGGTGGGAGAAATGGTCTCCGGCCAGGAGCGCTTCTTCACGGGCTTCGTCCGAGACCTCACCGAGCGGCAGAGGACCGAAGCCCGCCTGCAGGAGCTGCAGACGGAGCTCGTGCACATCTCCCGCCTCACCGCCCTGGGCGAGATGGCATCGGCGCTGGCGCACGAGCTGAACCAGCCGCTGTCGGCCGTGGCCAACTATCTCAAGGGCTCCTCTCGTCTGCTGCGCGGACCCGAGGTGCCGCGGGAGATGCTCAAGGAAGCCATCGATCTGGCCGGCGAGCAGGCCCTCCGCGCCGGCGACATCATCCGTCGCCTCCGCGACTTCGTCGCGCGCGGCGAAACCGAGCGTCGCATCGAAAGCCTGCACAAGCTCATCGAGGAAGCAGGCGCGCTGGCGCTGGTCGGGGCCAAGGAGCACGGCGTGAGCGTGAAGTTCCGCTTCGACCCGGCCGTCGATCTCGTGCTCGCCGACCGGGTGCAGGTCCAGCAGGTGGTCCTCAACCTGATCCGCAACGCCATCGAGGCCATGGAGGAAAGCCCCCGCAAGCAGCTGGACGTGCGCATCGAGGACGGCGGCGAACACCTCGCGCTCGTCAGCGTCTCCGACACCGGCTCGGGGCTGGCGCCCGAGGTCGTGGATCAGCTATTCCAGCCCTTCATCACGACCAAGCGAACCGGCATGGGCGTGGGGCTTTCCATTTCGCGGACGATCGTCGAAGCCCACGGCGGTCGGATCTGGGCCGAGCCCAACCCCGGCGGCGGGACGCGCTTCTGCTTCACCCTGATGACGGTCGACGAAAAGGAGCTCGAGAATGACGACTGAAGGTGTCGTCCACATCGTCGACGACGATCCGGCGGTGCGGAATTCGCTGCGCTTCCTGCTCAAGACCTCCGGCTACGAGGCCGCCACCTACGCGTCCGGCCCGGAACTGCTCAGCCAGGCCGACGAGCTGCGCGCCGGCTGCATCCTGACCGACGTGCGCATGCCCGAGATGAACGGGCTGGAGCTGGTGCGCCAGCTCAAGGCCCGGGGCGTGTCTCACCCGGTCATCGTCATGACCGGCCACGCCGACGTGCCGCTGGCGGTCGAGGCCATGCGGGCCGGCGTCGTGGATTTCATCGAGAAGCCCTTCGACGACGAGGCGCTGCTGACGTCCGTCCGGTCGGCGCTGGCCCAGAACGCCGCCGCCGCCGGCGAGGACGCCGAAGTCGGGGAGATCCGCTCCCGGCTCGAGCAGCTGACGACGCGCGAGCGTCAGGTGCTGGAGGGCCTTGTCGCCGGACAGGCCAACAAGGCGATCGCCTACGACCTGGAGATCAGTCCGCGCACGGTCGAGGTCTACCGCGCCAACGTCATGACCAAGATGAAGGCGCGCAGCCTCTCCGAACTGGTGCGCATGCGGCTGCTGGTCGGCAAGGCCTAGCAGGGCTCCGGCTGGGCGCCGAGCGCCTGTTTCACGGTGTCGAGCAGGCCGTCGTTGAGCAGCGGCATCTCGACGATCGGCGCGCCGGCGGCCAGCGCGCGCTGACGCATCACCGCCTTCGGATTGGTGGCGATGAGAATGGCCGGCGCTGATACCCCCTTGGCCCGCAGTTGCTCGAGCAACTGCAGCCCGTCCATGTCCGGAAGCTTGTAGTCGACCACCAGACAGCCGGCGGCGCCTGGCCGTTCGCTGGCCAGTGTCTCGGCGCCGCTCGGATAAGAGCTGACCTCCAGGCCCTCGAGGCCGAAGGCGAACTCTATGGCGTGCGTCACCGCCGGGTCGCTCTCGACGAGAACGACCGCGGGCCCCGCCGCCGTCGGCCTTCGCCCGGTCATTGCAGTATGCCCTCCAGCAATTCCGGCTGCAGAAGCCGCACGACGCGGCTGGAGCGCGCCTCGATGAGGCCGGACGCTTCCAGCTGCGACAGGGTGCGCGACACCGTGTGGATGGTCAGACCGAGATAGTCGGCCAGGTCCTGCCGCGTCATCGGCAGCTCGAAGGCGGATCCGGCGCCGGTCCGCGCCGCGAAATCGACCAGGAAGGCCACCACCCGCTCGACGGCGCCGTGCCGCGCGAGCACGAGGGCGTGTTCCTCGCTGCGGTGAAAGGCCCGCAGGCTGACCTGCCACAGGGCGCGCGAGAGACGCGGGTCCGAAGAAGCCAGGTCCGACAGCTCGCTGCGTCGCATGACGTCGACCGTCGCCTGGCTCAGGGCGACGGCGGTCGCGCCGTACTCGACGCCGGCCTCCATGCCGATGAAGTCGCCGGGCAGGTAGAAGCTCATGACCTGTCGGCGGCCGTCGGAGAACAGCCGATAGGTGGCGACCGCGCCGGCGCGCACCCGGAACACCTTGTAGCTGGGCTCGGACTGGCGAAACAGTTCGCGGCCGGCCGCGACGATGTGGGTGGAGGCATCCTCGTCGAAGGTGTCGCACAGGCTGCACGGCTCGTCCGAAGATCTCGCCCGGAGAGGCTCGGTCACCGTGCGGGGCGCGGCTGCGAGGTTATAGGTGGCCATGCGGGATGCTCCTTGCATGGCGATCCACTAGGCTCCGGCCCGCCCGCGCGACACCTCGGTTTCGTCCCTAAGGGATTTCCCGAGGGTGCCCGCAGGAGCGCCGCGATCTACAGCAGGCCAAACTGCGGAGTCGCCATGCCTCACGCCGATCCCCGGCTGCTGCAACGCGCCGAAATGTTCGCCGGCTTGCCGCTCGACGAGCTCGGGGAGGTCATGGCTGCGGGGGCCCTGCGGCGGCTCTCCGCCGGCGAGCGCGTCTTCGCCCAGGGCGATCCCGGCGTGAGTTGCCACAGCCTCCTTGAGGGGCGGGTGAAGATCGTCCAGACGCTTCCGGATGGCTCCCAGTCGGTGCTGCGCTTCATCGGACCCGGCGAGATGTACGGCACGGTCGCCGCCCTCATGGGCCAGCCCTTCCCCGCCGACGCCCTCGCGGTGACGGAGAGCCTCGAGGTCCGCTGGACCGTGCCGGCCTTCCGGGAGCTGATGCGGCGGCACCCGGAGATCGGGGTCCGCTCCACCGCCTCCGCCGGAACCCGCCTGTTCGATCTTCACAGCCGGGTCAGCGAGCTCACCAGCGAGCGGGTCGAGCAGCGGATCGCAAAGACCCTGCTCCGGCTCGCCCGCAAGGCCGGTCGTCCCATCGACGACGGCGTCGAGATCGACTTTCCGATCACCCGTCAGGACCTCGCCGAAATGACCGGCTCCACCCTGCACACCGTCAGTCGGACCCTGGCGGCCTGGGATGCGTCGGGCCTGACCGGCAGCGCCCGGCGCAGGATCGTGGTTCGCGACATCGAGAGTCTCGAGACGATCGCCGAGGGCTGAGCGCACCTGCGGGCCGGTTCGGCGGTCGTTCCATCATCGGCGCACGAAAAACAGGGCCCGGGGCGATCCCCGGACCCTGCTTCCGCCCCCCGCCCCCGCGGAGTGCTCAGCGAGCGAAGTACTCCGCGAACCGGCGGCGGGCGATGTTCGGCGCCCGCGCGGCGGCGGCCTCGGCGGCCGCTCGGTTGGCCGAGCCGTCGCCGACGATCACCAGCCCGACCATGCCCATGCTGTAGTGCGGCGCGCATTTGATGCCATAGACGCCCGGCTGGGTGACGCGGAGCACATACTCCTGGCCCATGGGGCCGCGGGTCACCTGCACGCCGGCCGGCAGCATTCCGGCGATGGTCTCGGCGTTGTGCCCCGGGTCGGTCGGCACGTAGCGGATGGTGTCGCCCGGGCGGGCCCGGACCACGGCCGGCGAGAAGACCATGGTTCCGTCGGCGCCGCGGTTCAGCATCTGGACCCGGTGCTCGGCGGCCGCGGCTTCACCCGCCATGGCGAGGGCCAGCCCGGCGGCGGCCAGGGTGATGAAGGTGCGTTTCAGCATTGTCTTTCTACCTTGAAGTAACCGGCGCGGCCCTTGCCGCGTCATGGACCTCTTCTAGGCGGCGGCGTCGGCCGTGACCTTGTCCGGGGACAAGATGACCGCTCCGTATGATTGCGGAGCCCCGACGCCGATACCTGCGTCTTCCAGACGCATCCGCTCGGCGAGCGCCCGGTCGACCTTCAGGCTCAGGACGTAGAGAAGCCGCCAGACCGCGCAGGCGTGCGCCGGCGCCTCGTAATCTCCCGTCAGCCGGCGCAGGACCTCCAGCCGGGCCGCGAGCGCCGCATGGTCGTCGCGCAGCCCTGCGCGCAGGGGAGGAGACGCGGTCCCGCCGGCGCTGCGGGCGAACGCCTCATGGGCGTCGTGCGCCTCGAGATCCTGCAACAGATCGTAGAGCTCATCGACGATCCCGTGCGGCCACAGGTCGTCCGTCCGGTGCGCGCGCTCGCCCGTGCGGGCGAGGGTCACGGCGTCCGCCAGTCGCTTGCGGATCGCTTCGCCCTCGTCCCGCTGCAGGCGGGCCAGTCGGAGCTGCGGGTCGTCGTCCGCCGCGGTTTCGGTCTCGATCAGGCTGCTGAGGCCGGCGTTGAACGTCACGCGGTCGACGGCGTCGCATCGTCTGACGCCCCATCGCTCCAGCGTCTCGGCCTGGAGCCTGTCGTCGGGGGAAGGCGGGTCGGGATGGTGCGGGCACATGAAGGCAGGTTGCCGGGATCGCGACGCCGCCACATTGCGCCGGCGCAAGTTCGCCATCCGGGGAATCGGCGACCCTCTCTGGTCCCGAAGGAGGACAGCATGGCGTTCGACAATCCCCTGGCCGCGGAGATCTGGCGCGGCAAGTACAGCTTCCAGCCGCCCCAGGGCGGCGGCGACGAAACCATCGGACAGACGTGGGCGCGCGTCGCCGCCGCCATCGCCGAAGCCGAGGCGCCGAAGGCGCGCGCCCGCTGGCGGGAACGGTTCGAGGAGGCGCTGACCGACTTCCAGTTCCTGCCCGCGGGCAGAATCCTTGCCGGCGCGGGGACCGGGCGGAACGTCACCCTGTTCAACTGCTTCGTCATGGGCACGGTGCCGGACGACCTCGGCGGCATCTTCGAGGCGGTGCGCGAGGCGGCCGTGACCATGCAGCAGGGCGGCGGCGTGGGCATGGACTTCTCCACCATCCGGCCCTCCGGCGCGGCGGTGAAAGGCGTCGGCGCAGACGCCTCCGGCCCGCTCAGCTTCATGGACGTCTGGGACTCCATGTGCCGCACCATCCTCTCGGCCGGCCAGCGGCGCGGCGCCATGATGGGCTGCCTGCGCATCGACCACCCCGACATCGAGGCCTTCATCGACGCCAAGCGCGACCCGGCGCGGCTGCGCAATTTCAACGTCTCGGTGCTGGTGCCCGACGCCTTCATGCAGGCGCTGCAGGACGACGGAGACTGGCGGCTGGTGTTCGGCGGCGAAACCTTCCGCACCGTCCGCGCCCGCGACCTGTGGGACCGGCTGATGCGCGCCACCTACGATGTCGCCGAGCCGGGCGTGATCTTTATCGACCGGGTCAACGAGCGGAACAATCTCGCGGGCGTCGAGATGATCTCGGCCAGCAACCCGTGCGGCGAGCAGATGCTCCCGCCCTACGGCGCCTGCCTGCTCGGCTCGATCAATCTGGCCCGCCTCGTGCCGCATCCATTCTCGGCCGACGCCGGACTGGACGAGGAAAAGCTGGGGGAGCTGACCCGCGTCGCCATCCGCTTCCTCGACAACGTCATCGACGTCTCCCGCTTCCCCCTGCCCCAGCAGGAGACGGAGGCGAAGGCGAAGCGGCGCATCGGCCTTGGCGTCACCGGTCTCGCCGACGCACTGGTGTTCTGCGGGGCGCGTTACGGCGAGGAGGCAGCGGCCGCCCTGACCCGCCGCTGGCTGGGCGTGATCAAGCGCGAGGCCTACCGCGCCTCGGCGGAACTGGCCGCCGAGAAGGGCGCCTATCCGCTGTACGACCCGGCCATCCTCGACACGCCGAACCTGAAGGATCTGGACGAAGACACCCGGGCCCTCGTCGCGAAGCACGGCCTTCGCAACGGCTGCCTGACCTCGATCGCCCCGACCGGCACCACCTCCCTGCTGGCCGGCAACGTCTCCTCCGGCATCGAACCCGTGTTCGCCTGGGCCTACACCCGCAAGGTGCTTCAGCCCGACGGCTCGAAGCGCGAGGAGGCCGTCGAGGACTACGCCCTGACGGTCTGGAAACGCCTGCAGGGCGACGCGCCGCCGCCGGAGCACGCCTTCGTCACGGCCCAGACCCTGACGCCGGAGCACCACCTGCGCATGCAGGCCGTGGCCCAGGAGATGGTCGACAGCTCCATCTCCAAGACCGTCAATTGCCCCGAGGACATCGCCTTCGACGACTTCGCGGACGTCTACGTCCGGGGCTGGGCCATGGGCTGCAAGGGCCTGACCACCTACCGGCCCAACGCGGTGACCGGTTCGGTCTTGTCGGCGGCTCCGCCGGCCCCGGCCCCGGCCCCGGCGCCGCCGTCCGAAGGTCCGGTGCTCGCCGCCCGCGACGAGGCGCTGGACGGCCGCACCTACAAGATCAAGTGGCCCGACAGCCCGCACGCCGTCTACGTCACCCTCAACGACGTCGAGGGCCCTGAGGGCCCGCGGCCGTTCGAGATATTCATCAACTCAAAGAATATGGAGCACTACGCCTGGACGCTGGGGCTGACCCGGATGATCTCGGCGGTCTTCCGGCGAGGCGGCGACGTGTCTTTCGTGGCCGAGGAGCTCAAGGCGGTGTTCGACCCGCGCGGCGGCGGCTGGCTGAACGGGCGCTACGTCCCGTCCCTGCTGGCGGCGATCGGCGGCGTCATCGAACGCCACCTGGCCCGCGACGCCGAGGCCTGCGCCGCGCACGTCCACGAGGCGGTTCACGTCCCGGCCGAGGCCGCGACGGCTCCGATGTCGAAGATCTGCTGCCCTAAATGCGGGGCCGTCGGCCTGGTGCGCAAGGAAGGCTGCGACACCTGCTTCGACTGCGGCTACTCGAAGTGCGGCTGAACCCGTCGGCGGGGCGGTCCGTCCGCCCCGCCGGCCGTCTGCCTCAGTAGCGGTATTCGAGGATGAGCCAGGTCTTGTCCGCATCCGGATAGGCGGCGTGGTCGCTTTCGAACCGCGCCGCCTTCACCTCGACCGACCAGCGGGCGTCGATCGGCGCCGAGGCTGACAGGTCAATTTCACGACCGAGCCGGAATTCCCCGTCGGCGTCATGGAACACATGCGCCTCGGCCGCCAGCTTCACCGTGCGCCCGAACGCCGGCCGGCTCAGCGATCCGCGCAGGAAGGCGTCGCTGACCCCGAAGGCCGGCGTCGTGGTGATCACGTCCGACCAGCCGAGGTAGCCGTGGCCGGTCCCCAGCGGGGTCTGGAAGCCCGCTGCGCCGTCACCGTCGAACCGTTCATAACCGGCGGCGACCGACCACTTCGCCGACTGCAGTCCGGCCGAAGCGGCCACGAAATCCAGCCGGTAGTCGGCGGGGTTGGCTCCGGTGTCGCTCTGCACGGCGTACTCGCCGGACCACGTCGCCGACACACCCTCCCCGACCGCCCGCGACCCCGCCAGCCGTAGGCCGAGCGTCGTCGACGACATCGCCGCGGCGTTGTCCAGGTCGATATCCAGGCCGAATCCGGCCAACCGCCCCAAGGGCGTATCCACCTCCAGCTGCAGCAGGTGGATGTCGCCGCGCCAGACGCCCTGCGGATGCTCGTGGCCCAACGGCCGCTGGACCCGATCCGCGTAGATCCAGGTCGTCGTCACCGGCTTGAGCGCCGTGCTGCTCACCCGCACCGCGTCGAAGGTCTGCTCGTTCTGCCGCCATCCGACATTGCCGACGAAGCGGCTGTTGCCGACGATCAGCCGTTGCCGACCCACGACCACCTCCGTGTCCGCCAGCCCTGTCCAGCGGACCTGGGCCCGGTTCAGCTCCACGGTCTCGCCGTCCGGCACCGGCGGCCGCCCCGGAACCGGGTCGACCGGAGCCGAGTAGCGGTCGTCGAGGACCGCCACGCCCTCGCCTTCCACCAGTAGCTGGAAATCCCGCACGGTGGGCGAGCGCCACCCCAGCCTGGCCCGCAGCGTCAGCGCGTGGGCCTGCTCCGCGAAACCCTGCTGGTCCACCAGTTCGCCTCGCAGCCGCGTCTCGAACAGGACCCTGGCCCCACTGTCGTCGGGCGTCTGCGCCACTGCCGCGGCGGGCAGAAAGAAGGCCGCCAGGGCGGCGGCCGAAAGAAGGGCCTTTTGCATGGCCGTATCTCCAGAAAAAAAGCGGCCGCCGGAGCCATCCCCGGCGGCCGCTCGCCGCAAGTGAGCGACTAGTGTTCGTGGTTCGTCGGCGTGCCGGGCGCGGTCCGGAAGATGTCCGGGTTCTCGGCCCCGTTCACCTGGATGATCCCGGCGGCGCCGCGGTCGACCCGGCTCAGGGCGTGGTCGACCATGATGTAGCTGCCGGGCACCTCGAACTTCAGGTCCACCACCGTGGCGCCGCCGGGGGCGACCAGCACGGTCTGCACGTCCTGGATCGGTTCGCTGACCAGCGAGGCGTCCTGGTAGACGTTGTCGAAGATCTCGCCGATCACGTGGAAGCTCGAGATCTTGTTCGGGCCGCCGACGCCGAAGTAGATGCGGGCCGTGTCGCCGACGTCGACCTGTAGGGCGCGGTCGCCGGTCAGGGCCTTGAAGGCGCCGTTCATCACATAATAGGTCGGCTGTTCGTCCAGCAGCTTCTCGATGCTCTCGGTCAGCAGGCCGGGCGTGCCCATCGGCTCCTCGGTGTAGAGCTCGCCCTGCATCACGTAGAACTCGTGGTCCACCGCCGGCAGCCCGCCTTCGGGCTCGACCAGGATCAGGCCGTACATGCCGTTGGCGATGTGCTGGGCCACCATCGGCGTCGCGCAATGGTAGACGTAGAGCCCCGGCTTCATCGCCCGGAAGGTGAACGACTTGTGCTCGCCCGGCATGGCGTTGGTCGCCGCCGCGCCGCCCCCCGGTCCCGTGACCGCGTGGAAGTCGACGTTGTGCATCATGGCGCTGTTCGCCGCGTTGGCCATGTTGACCTCGACGGTGTCGCCGACGCGCACCCGGACGAACGGCCCCGGAACCCGGTTGTTGTACGTCCAGTAGGTGTAGCTGGTGCCGTCCTCCAGCTGGCCGATCACCTCGGTGGTCTCGAGATTCACGACGTGGTGGCGCGGGCTGTTCGCGGTCAGCGGTCCCGGCAGGTCGTCGCCGCGGCGGACGATGTCGATCGGGGCCTGGCTTCCGGCGGGCGCATCCTGGGCGACGGCGGCGCCGGCGACGAGCGCCGCGGCGGCGGCGGTGGTGAGGAGGGCGAGGAGTTTCATCTCTTGGTTCTCCGGGGCGCTTCAATCGGCCCCCAATGAGGTCCGTTTAGGAGGCGGCCGGGAGCTCAACGTTGCGGACCGACAACCTCCGTTCCGGGACACTACCGAGCTTGGCGTCCGGGCCATATTTCCTGTTGGTTTTCCGTATCTTACACGACATCATCGCCCGCTCCGGGCGAACACCTAGGTAATCGTACGGAGACAGGCCTGGGCCGGACGCAAAAGAGGCCCGGGCGTTTTCCCGGGCCTCTGCGGAGAGGTCGATGACGGGTCGCCGGCGAGGGGCCGACGCGGTGGGAGTCAGTGATG
>JANJTI010000051.1 GCA_024711185.1 Brevundimonas sp.
CTGCGGCTTGGCCGCAATGAGTTCGCTGATCTGCCCCTGCCGCACCAGCGCCGGGGAGTTGGCTCCGGTCGAGGCGTCGGCGAACAGCAGCTGCACGTCCCGGGCCCGCACCTCCTTGCCGTTGATGCGATAGGTCGAGCCCTGGCCACGATCGATGCGGCGCGACACCTCCAGAATGGCGCTGTCGGTGAAGGGCTGCGGGGCGCGGCGCTGGGCGTTGTCGATGGTCAGCTGGACCTCGGCGTGGCTGCGCGGCGGGCGATTGGCGGCCCCGGCGAAGATCACGTCGTCCATGCCCTGGCCGCGCATGGCCTTGGCCGAGTTGGCTCCCATCACCCAGCGCAGGCTCTCCAGCACATTGGACTTGCCGCAGCCGTTGGGGCCGACGATGCCGGTCAGGCCCGGCTCGATATGGAACTCCGTCGGATCGACGAAGGACTTGAACCCGACCAGTCTGAGGCGCTGGAACTGCACCCGGGCGGCGTCCTCAGCGCTCGGCCATGGCCGCGCGCACGGCCACTTCCAGCCCGCCCAGCGTCCGGTCGCTCACCGGCCGACCGTTGACGAAGAAGCTGGGGGTGTGGTGCGCGCCGGCGGCGTGGGCGCTCTCCACGTCACGGTTGATGGCCGCGCGCGTGGCCGGCGTCGTCGCGCACGCCTCGATCTGGGCCTGGGTCCGGCCGCTGGCGGCGATGGCCGGGGCGTACCAGTCCTCGCGGTCGCCGCCGCGCAGCACCGCCGTCTGTCCGGCCATGAGAATGGAGGCGACGTCGAAGAACCGCTCCGGCGACGCGCAGCGCGCCAGCGCCGCCGCCGGCAGCGACATCTGCTCGGGCTGGGTGGGCAGGTTGCGGAACACGAACCGGACCTGCCCGGTGTCGACCAGACGCTGCTTGAACGTCGGCCAGACGAACCTGTGCCAGTCGGCGCAGGCCGGGCATGAGAAGGAGGCGTACTCGATCACCGTCACCGGCGCATCGGCCCGGCCGATGGTCCGGTCGGCGGCGGTCACCGGGGCGACCGGCTCAACCGCCGTCGCCGGCGCGGCCGCCAGCGGCGCCAGCAGGGCCAGCGCCGCGATCAGCAGGGAGCGCCGCACCGCCGCCATGGCCGTCCTACTTCGCCAGCTCGGCGTCGATCGCCTTCGACAGATCCTCGAGACTCGCGCCCTCGCCGCCGGGGGTGATCACCTGGGTCCCGTTGACGAAGAAGGCCGGCGTGCCGGTGACGCCGGCGGCGACCGCGGCGCGGGCGCGCTCGTCGGCGGCCTTCAGCCCTTCGGGATCCTTGATGCAGTCCTCGATCTGCTGGTTGGACAGGCCGGCGCCGTTGCCGACGCGGAACAGGGTGTCGCGCGGGTTTACCCCGGCGCGCCACTCCGCCTGGCTCTCCATGATGGCGTGGACGACGTCGAAATATTTGTCCTCGCCGGCGCAGCGGGCGACCATGAAGCCCGCCACCGCCACGTTCGCCGGCGGCGTCGGCAGCTCGCGGAACACGTAGCGCACCTGGTTGGTGTCGACGTACTTGGCCTTGAACTGCGGCCACACCTGCTCCTGCCAGGCGGCGCAGTGGGGACAGGTCACCGAGGCGTACTCGACCACCGTCACCTTGGCCCCTTCAGGGGCGCCCATGGCCATGTCGCCCTCGGCCGCCGCGCCCGCGCCGCCGCCGCCGCAGCCCGCCATGGCGGCCATCGAGGCCAGCGCCGCGGCGGTGATCGCCGCCCGGCGGCTCATGGCGGCGAATTTCGACTTCGTGGCGCTCATGGCGTCTTCCTCACTGGCACGGGATTCGGGAGCATCGCGCGATTCCCCGCAAAGTCGCGCGTCCGTGGTTTTCGAGAACAGAAGCGGCGAAGTTTTGTCAACGGGAGCCCCGGCCGCCTTCGCCCAGCACTGCCCGCCCCAGCCGTTCCAGCGGCCCTTTCAGCGGCTCCGGCGCCGGCTCCACCGCCGCCTTGAGCTCCGCCTCGACCGCCGCCGGCAGCGGTGGCTGCACGGTCGTGCGTCGCGGCGTTGTCGGGGCCTCGGCCAGCGGCTTCACCGGCCCTTGGGCGATGCGCAGCTTCTCCACGGCGCCTGGCCCCAGGAACAGGTTGACCCGCTGCAGGATCTCCTCCGACTGGTGCTGCACCAGCAGCGCGGCCGGTCCCGCCACCCGCAGCTCCAGCGTGCCGCCCTTGCCGTCGCGGCCCTTCGTCAGCTTCTGCGGCCGGGTCACCCTCGCCAGCCGCTCGCCGACGATCTCGCGCCAGCGCGGCTCCAGCGCTCCCGCGCCGCGGCCCAGCTTCGCGTCCAGCTCGCGGATCAGCCCCTGCAGGGCGCGCCCCGCCTTCGGCGCCGGGCGCGGGGCCGGACGGGTGCGCCGCCGCGACAGGATTTCGCGGACCTCGTCATCGGTGGGCAGCGGGCGGAGCATTCCTGGTCTATAGCGCGGATCGATGCCCGCCGTCCCCCCAGAGTCCCGGCCCGACGTTCCCGCCCTGCGCGCCGCCCTGCTCGGCTGGTACGACGTTCACGCGCGGCCGCTGGTCTGGCGGGCGATCGGAGGCGCGCGGCCCGACCCCTACCGCGTCTGGCTGTCCGAGGTGATGCTGCAGCAGACCACCACGGCGCACGCCGCGCCCTATTTCGAGGCCTTCACGGCCCGCTGGCCGACCGTATCGGACCTTGCCGCAGCCGAGGACGCCGAGGTCATGGCCGCCTGGGCGGGGCTCGGCTACTACGCCCGCGCCCGCAACCTGCTGGCCTGCGCCCGGGCCGTGGCCCGCGCCCACGGCGGCGTCTTTCCGGACACGGAGGCGGGCCTGCTGGCCCTGCCGGGCGTCGGCCCCTACACGGCCGCCGCCGTCGCGGCGATCGCCTTCGGCCGCCCTGCCAACGTGGTCGACGGCAATGTCGAGCGGGTCATGGCGCGGCTGTTCGCGGTCGAGACGCCGTTGCCAGCCGCGAAGTCGGAGTTGCGCCGGCTCGCCGGGACGCTGGTGGCCGGCGATCGTCCCGGCGACTGGGCCCAGGCCCTGATGGACCTCGGTGCGACCGTCTGCCGGCCCGGCCGTCCGCTGTGCGCCGCCTGTCCCCTGACGGCTCATTGCGCCGCCTTCGCATCGGGCGTCCCGGAGCGCTGGCCCCTCAAGGCGCCGAAGCCCGAGCGTCCCCGCCGCCATGGCGTCGCGTGGGTGCTGCTGGACGGGCAGGGCCGCGTCGCACTCGTTCGCCGGGAGGAGAAAGGGCTGCTGGGCGGGATGCTCGGCCTGCCCACCTCCGACTGGGGCGCGCCAGCCGCCGACCCCGCGCCCCCGGCCGCCGCCGACTGGCGCGACGCCGGCGCGGTCGAGCACGTCTTCACCCATTTCTCCCTGACCTTGTCGGTCCGGGCGGGGGAGGGGGAAGGCGACTTCCTGTGGACCGCTCCCGACGAGGCCCGAACGGCCCTGCCCACGGTTTTCCGCAAGGCCCTCGAGCGCGGCCTGGCCGCCTAGCGCAGCAGCCGGACCCGCACGTCGCCGCGGCGGTTACGTGGCGTGACCACGGTGTGGCCGTCCATGCGATCGAAGGCGAGGTCCACCACCGCCTCGCCGACCTGCAGATTGGACAGCACCAGATGCTCGATGCCGGGCGGCAGGTGCGGATCGTCGATGTCGACGGCGCCGGTCAGGGCGTCGACGCCGACCCCCAGCGCCGCCTGCATCATCATGAACACCGAGCCGGCGGCCCAGGCCTGCGGCAGGCACGCCACGGGGTAGGCGATCGGCGGCTCGCCGGTCAGCCGCTCGAAGCCGCAGAACAGCTCGGGCAGGCGCAACTGGAAATGCGTCGCCGCCGAATAGATCTCGTTCAGCAGCATGGCCACCGCCCGGCGCTCGCCGTAGCGGGCCATTCCCGCCGCCGCCATGGCCGTGTCGTGCGGCCACACCGAGCCGTCGTGGTAGCTCATCGGATTGAACCGCGCCTGCCCGGTGGCCAGAGTCCGGATGCCCCAGCCGGAGCGGAACTCGGCCGACAGCATCCGGCGGCTCACCGCCCGCGCCCGCTCCGGCGAGGGCAGGCCGGAGAACAGCAGATGGCCGGCGTTCGAGGCGATGGCCCGGC
The DNA here is from genome assembly GCA_024711185.1 of Brevundimonas sp. Classification (GTDB taxonomy): domain Bacteria; phylum Pseudomonadota; class Alphaproteobacteria; order Caulobacterales; family Caulobacteraceae; genus Brevundimonas. The sequence continues at coordinate 4,095 of JANJTI010000051.1, forward strand.
ACGGCGCGCCATCGCCGTCCAGCGCCACGGCGTAGAACTGCTCGTCCTCTAGCCAGAAGCGGTCCTCGACCAGAGCCCGGGTGGTCTCGGCCCGGGACGCCCATTCGGCCGCCCCCGGGTCGTTCAGCGCCCGAGCCAGATCCGCCATCGCCTGCCACGCCGAATAGGCGTAGCCCTGCACCTCCAGCAGGGCGATGGGGCCCTTCGGGAAGCGACCGTCGCTGTGGAAGATCGAGTCCTCCGAGTCCTTCCAGCCCTGGTTCGACAGCCCGGTTTCGGCGGCCCGCTGGTACGCGATCAGACCGTCGCCCTGGACATCGCCGTGGTCGCGCATCCAGCCGACCGCGGAGATCAGGTTCGGCCACAGCCGCCGGATCGTCTCCAGATCGCCCGTCCGCCGGGCGTAGGCGCCGGCCAGCGCCACGAAGAGGCAGGTGGTGTCGACCCCGCCGTAGTAGAGGCCGAACGGCACCTCCCCCAGCGCCGACATCTCGCCGCGCCGGGTTTCGTGCATGATCTTCCCGGGCGCCGAGTCCGCGAAGGCCGAGGTTTCCGTCGCCTGTCGCATGGCGAGGTAGGTCAGCACCCCCTTGGCCAGCGAGGGATCCAGCCACAGCATCTGCCAGGCGGTGATGATCCCGTCCCGCCCGAACGGCGTCGAGAACCATGGCGTCCCGGCGTAGGGATAGGGGCCTGTCGGCAGTTCGGTGGTCAGCAGGGCCACGTCGGCGCGCGACTGGTCCAGCCAGTCGTTGAATCTGGGGCTGCGGGGACCGCGCAGGGAGGCGCCCCGCCGCCGTTTCGCTCGCATGGCCAGCCGCGCCTGCAGCGCGTGTAGCCGCCAGCGCTCCGGCGAGGGCGTATCGCAGCGGTCGGCGCCGCACTCCACGTACAGGTCGACGGTGCGCCCCTTCGGCAGGCTGAACATGAATTCGGCGCGGGAGGCGCTCATTCGCGCCGGGGGTTCGGAAAAGGCCACGCAGCTGCGGCGCTCCACCCCGTCCAGCCCGAGGTAGCCGAAGGTCACCCGCCGTCCGTCGAGGGTAGGGGGAGCGATTTCGCCCCTCCGGGCGCGTACGGTGCCCCGCACCTCGAAGATGTCGGCGAAGTCTGCGCCGTAGTCGACCGACAGCGGCAGCAGCACATCCTCGATCCCGTGGTTCGAGATGCGGATGCGCTCGAACATCCGCCGCTCCCACAGGAACCGCCGTCGTTCGAGGTGGAGCACCCCGGCCGGCGCCGACTTGCCGCCCATGGGCGGCAGGGGCCTGTTGGTGGCGTGGCAGGTGAAGAAGACATTGTCCTGCGACACGCCCGAGCTCAGCCGCGACGGCCGCGCCTGCCCGACCCGGAGCACCAGCCGCGACAGGATTCGGGTGTCGTTGTCGAACAGGCCCTCGGCGCCTTCGCGCAGGTCGCCCCAGCCGTCCGCCACCAGGAAGCAGTCGCCGGCCTTGAGCGCCTGCAGCTGTTCCGGCGTTTCCTCGCCGGATTCCAGGGCCGTGACCTTCACCGTATAGGCGTCGTCCATCGCTCTCCTCGCGGGGATTCAGGATCGGTCGAGGCTGCTGCCTGAATGCGGACGCCTGATGGCGCCTTGCGTACG
>JANJTI010000060.1 GCA_024711185.1 Brevundimonas sp.
GACCTCGGGCACGCCGCAGTCGGTGGCGGCGATCACGCGGGACGAGATCGTCGACTTCCACCGGCGCTGGTGGCGGCCGGACAACGCCACCGTGATCGTCACCGGCGGCATGGAGCCGGCGGCGGCCTTCGCCTGGGCCGAACAGGTCCTGGGCGGCTGGGCGCGGCCCTCGACGCCGCCGCCGACGACCGGCGATCGGGCCGGCGCGCCCACGGGGCCGCGGGTGGTGGTGGTCGACCTGCCCGGCGCCGGACAGGCGGCGGTGACGGCGGCCGTCCGCGGGCCGCGCCGCGGCGACGACAGCTACTATCCGCTGGCGGTGGCCAACGCCGTCATGGGGCAGGGCCAGAACGGCCGCCTGTTCCAGGAGATCCGGGCGAGGCGCGGCCTGAGCTACGGGGCCTACTCCTCGCTGGCGGCGCGGGCCGAGGGCGGGGCGCTGGTCGCCTCGACCCAGACCAAGAACGAGAGCGCCGCCGAGGTGGTCGGTCTGGTGCTGGCCGAGTTCGACCGGCTGGCGCGCGAGCCCGTGGACGACCAGGCGGTGACCGACCGGGAGACCTTCATCACCGGCGGCTTCCAGCGCGCCCTGGAGACCACGGGCGGGCTGGGCGGACAGCTGGCCGACGCGGTGGTCAACGGCCTGCCGCTGTCGGAGATCGAGGCCTATCCGGGCCGGATCGCGGCGACGACGCCGGAGAGCCTGCGGGCGGCGGCCGGGGTGGTCAGCGCGGCGGACGCGGTGGTTGTGGTGGTGGGCGAGGCGTCGATGTTCATCGACGCGCTGCGGGCGGCGCATCCGGACGCGGTGGTGATCCCCGCGGCGGAGCTGGATCTGGAGAGCCCGACGCCGGGGCTGATGCAGGTGCGCGCGGAGTAGTTCTGCTTCCTTCTCCCCTTCGGGGGAGAAGGTGTCTCGCGGAGCGAGACGGATGAGGGGGATGCCAGGGCAAGGCTCATCGCCTCCCGGCGTGGCGGCGGACAGAGCCCCCTCATCCGAGCGCCTCCGGCACCCACCTTCTCCCCCGAGGGGAGAAGGGAGGTCTGCGACCGACCTACCGCCCCCGGAAGCTCCGGATCGCCTCGACCGTCTGCTTGACCTGCGCCTCGATCGCGGTCCAGTCGCCGGCCCTGACGGCCGCGTCGGTGATCAGTTTGGAGCCCATGCCGGCGGCGACGATGCCGGCGCCGAACCATCTGGCGATCGAGGCTTCGTCGGGGTCGACGCCGCCGGTGGGCATGATCTTCGCCCATGGCATGGGGCCGAGCACGGCCTTGACGAAGTCCGGGCCTCCGACGCTGGCGCCGGGGAACAGCTTCACGATCTCGCAGCCCAGTTCGTGGGCCTGACCGATCTCGGTGACGGAGCCGCAACCGGGGAAGTAGGCGGTCATGCGCCGGTTGCAGACCCGGGCGATGTCCTCGATCAGCCCGGCGCTGACCACGAAGCGGGCCCCCCGGTTGAGGTAGAGGGCGGCCGTGCCAGCGTCGACCACCGAGCCGATGCCGAGGATGACCTCGGGGTCGGTCTTCCGCAGTTCGCGGGCGAGGTCGCCGAACAGGTCGACGGCGAAGTCGCCGCGGTTGGTGAACTCGACGGCCCGGGCCCCGCCGCGGGCGCAGGCGCGGATGACGTTCAGGCAAACCTCGGGCTCCGGATGGTAGAACACCGGGACCGCGCCCTGGCTCTCGAGGGCGGTGAGGACGGCGAGACGGTCGTGGCGCATGCGAAGCTCCGGATTCGCCCCTGAGTCCTCCGTCGCTCCGGCAGGGTCAAGGGCCGCAAACTTCAATCCCTGTGACGCCGCGAAGCTCCCCCTTGACTCCTTCGCTGTAAGATCTGAAGATGAATTCACATTCAATAAAGGAGGCCGCGATGACTGCCGCCGTTCTCACTCCTCCGGCCGGCGCGCGTCGCCTCGCCGCAATTCAGACCCTGGCGATGGGCCTGCTCGTCGCCGCGGTGTCCATTCCCCTGTCGGCCAGCGAGGTGGTCGGCGCCGGCTGGCCGGCCAGGCTGGCGCTCGTCGGCCGCATGGTCCTGCTCGTCGCCGTGGCATGGTGGATGCTGCGGGCCGCCGGCCGTCGCTGGGCCGATGTCGGCCTGAGGAGGCCCCAACGGTGGTGGCGCGTCGGCCTTGCGGTGGTGCTGGGCTATCTGGCGCTGGGCGCGCTGGCGGGCGGGCTGCACGCAGCCGTGCTCCCGGCCCTGGGTCTGGAGACGCCGGACCTTTCGGCCTTCTCCGCCCTGTGGGGGAACCTGCCCGAATACCTCTTCTGGGCCTTGCCGGTGGCCTGGGGCTCGGCCGCGATCGGTGAGGAGTTGGTGGCGCGGGGCTTCCTGACCGACCGCATCGCCACCCTCCTGGGCGGCGAGGTCCCGCCGCGTGCAGCCGTGTTCGCCGCGGTGATCCTGCAAGGTCTGCTGTTCGGGGCCTGCCACGCCTACCAGGGTTTGGGCGGCGCGCTGCTCACCGCCGGGGTGGGGGTGATCCTCGGCCTCGTCTGGCTGTGGACGGGCCGCAATCTCTGGGCCGCGATCCTCCTGCATGGACTGGTCGACTTCGTTAGTATGACGGCCTTCTACACGGGAGCCGTCGGAGGGGCCGCTTGACCATCGCACCGGAAGGGCCGCGTCCGCCCCGCCAGAAGCGCAGCGAGGCGACGCTGGCCCGCATCCTCGAGGCGGCCGGACGGCTGCTCGCCACGCGCGACCTCGAGGCGGTGACGGTCGAGGACATCGCCCGCGAGGCCGGGGTCTCGGTCGGCTCGCTGTACACCCGGTTCAAGAGCAAGGACGATCTGCTGACCCACCTGCTCGACTCCACCCAGCGCCGGCAGGTGGCGCAGCTGGAGACGGTGCTGGCCCCGGAGCGCTGGGAAGGGGTCGGGCTGGCGGCGCGGGTGGACTGGCTGGTCGACGCCCTGCGCGACAGCGCCCACGCCAGCCCCGGACTGATCCGGGCGGTGTTCGGACGGCTGCTGTCGCAGTCGGCGGAGCTGAGCCGGGGCCCGGCCACGCTCAACGCCCGCAGCGTGGAGCTGATCGCCGCCTGGTTGCTGGCCGCTGACGACGGGGTGACGGCCCGCGATCCGGAGACCGCCGCCGCGACGACCACGGCGTGGCTGTCCTATTCGGTGCACATGGCCCTGCTGTACGACTTCGCCTTCCCCGGACGCGAGCGGGAGCAGGTCGTGGCGGAGCTGCGGCGAGCGGCGCTGGCCGCCTTGCGGCCCGGCGACGGCGCCGGTGGAGGAACCTGATCGGCTGCAAGCGATTTCTGGCGGGCGAGCGTCGCCACGGCGCCGTGTCCGCAATCCGGAGGAAAGCCGATGAACACCCTGACCCGTCTGGCGCTGGTCGCCGCCCTCGCCGCCGCGCCGCTGGCCGCCTGCACCCAGCCCGAGGCCGACCGCGCCGGCGACCAGGCCGAGAACGCCGCCGCCAACGCCACCGACGCCGCCGCCGACGCGGCCGCCGACGCCGGCCGGGCGGTCGACAACGCCGCCGACGCCACGGGCGCGGCGGTGCGCGAGGGCGCGGCCGAGACCGGCGAGGCGCTCGATCGCGCCACCACCACGGAGGAGACCACGGTCCGCGCCGGCGAGGACGGGGTCGAGGTGCGCAACACCGAGACCC
>JANJTI010000070.1 GCA_024711185.1 Brevundimonas sp.
GCCCGAGTTGACGTCGATGGCGACCAGCGCCTCGGTCTGGTTGATGACCAGATAGCCGCCCGACTTCAGCGGCACGGTCGGCTGGTGGATCTGGGCCAGCATCTCCTCGATCCCGTTCGAGGCGAACAGCGGCCGCGAGCCCTGGTAGAGATGGATCTTCTTCGCCTGCGAGGGCATCAGGACGCGCATGAAGTCGCGCGCTTCCTTGAAGCCCTCGACGCCCTCGACCTGGATGCCGTCGAAGTCCTTGTCGAACATGTCGCGCACGGCCCGGCGGACGAGGTTCTCCTCCTCGTAGATCAGGGCCGGGGCGTTGGAACGGAGCGTCGTCTCGCGGATCGTCTCCCACAGGCGCAGCAGGTATTCGTAGTCGCGCTTGATTTCCGCCTTGGTGCGCTTGGCGCCCGCGGTGCGGATGATCAGGCCCATGCCCTGCGGCACCTCAAGCGCGGCGGCGGCGGCCTTGAGGCGCTTGCGGTCGGTGGCGTTGGTGATCTTGCGCGAGATGCCGCCGCCCTTGCCGGTGTTGGGCATCAGCACGCAGTAGCGGCCGGCCAGGGACAACCAGGTGGTCAGGGCCGCGCCCTTGCCGCCGCGCTCGTCCTTGACGACCTGGACGAGCAGGATCTGGCGGCGCTTGATGACGTCCTGGATCTTGTAGCGCCGCATCAGGCGGCGCTTAAGCCGCTCCTCGTCGGCGAGGCCGCCCTCGTGCTCGTCGTCCGCGCTCTCGCGGCCGAGATCGTCCTCGGCGTCCTCGTCAGAGGAGGCCTCGGCCATGATCGCCTCCCGGTCGGCGACCGGGATCTGGTAGTAGTCGGGGTGGATTTCGTTGAAGGCCAGGAAGCCGTGCCGGTTGCCGCCGTACTCGACGAAGGCGGCCTGAAGGCTGGGTTCTACCCGCGTGACCTTGGCGAGGTAGATGTTGCCGCGAAGCTGGCGCTTCGCGCGGGATTCAAAGTCGTATTCCTCGACCTGACGGCCCTCGACGATCGCGACGCGGGTTTCCTCCGCGTGGGCGGCGTCGATCAACATGGTCTTTGACATGAAGGGTCTCTCTCTGGCGCGCTCGGGCCAGGCCGGTCAGCGCGCGGCTGACGGGCGGGGCGGCTCGCCGAATGGGGGTGGGGGCGTGGGGGCGCGCAGTCTCGTCGCCGCGGCACAGGCCGCGGGCGGTGTCGGTCGGATCGGACCGGAGGGTGAGGCTGGCGGTTACGCCCATCGGGTTCAGTCGGTCCTGGGCCTGCCGCCCGCTGTGAAGCGGCGCTCCGGGCCCGGTCGTCGAATCGTCGGCGCCTGGGCGGCCGGCCGATTCTCGGATCAGTGAAAGCATCGCCGCGAGGAGGGCGCGTCCGGTTTCCGCCTGGGCAGGAAGGACGCGATCGTTCGCGAGCGGATGAAGCATAGTCATCGCAGACGCGAAATGAAAGGCGGGTTCGCCTTAACCCGTTGGCGACGACGTTCGGGCAGAGTGCGGGAAAAGCACAAGGTGGGTTCCGGGCGAATGTTCGGTCTGTCGCGTTTGAAACCGTCGCAATGGGGCGTCCGTGATCGGGCCATGATCGCGCTGGCGCTCGTGGTGTTCTGCGCGGCCGCGTTCGCCGCGGGTCGGGGCCTGGCCTCCGGGGCGGCGGGCGAGGTGCTGCGTGTCCGCTTTGGCGGCGATGCCGAGCGCACGCGGGTGGTGGTCGATCTGGACCGCACCTCGCGCGGGGAGGTGCTCCAGCCCGGCGCGGACGGCCGTCTGGTGCTCGCCCTGTCCGGGGTGGCGCCGCAAGCGCGAATGGCCGGAGATGGTCGCGGGCTGGTGCGCGGCTACCGGGTGGCCGGCGAAGGCGCGGCCGCACGTGTGGAGCTGGATCTCGCCACGCCGGCGGAGATCGAGCGCCGCTTCCTGCTCGCGCCCGGAGACGGCGTGGACCATTACCGGTATGTCGTCGACCTGAAGGCCACCGGACGGACGCCGACGCGCCCGACGCCCCCCGAGCGCCCGGCGCGGCCCGCCGAGCGGCCGTTGATCTTTATCGACGCGGGCCATGGCGGCCGCGACCCGGGGGCGCGGGGCGCCAGCCTCAACGAGAGCGAGATCACCCTCGCCGCGGCCCGGGCCCTGAAGCAGGAACTGGAGCGGTCGGGCCGCTATCGGGTGCGATTGACCCGCGACGGCGACGTCTACGTGGGACTGAACCGCCGGGTGGCGATCGCGCGGGAGGCGGGCGCCGACCTGTTCATCTCGCTGCACGCCGACGCGGGCGTCGATCCGGCCACGCGGGGCGCCAGCGTCTACACCCTGTCCGAGCAGGGGGCCGGGCGGGCGGTGCGGGAGTTCACCCGCGGCGAAAACTGGCAGCGCAGCCTGAATCTGCCGGGGCGGGACGCGTCCGTCGACCGCATCCTGCTGGACATGACTCAGCGCGCCACCCAGAACCGGTCGGCTCAACTGGCCCGAACCCTGCTGGGCGAACTCGAGCAGGCCGACCATCCGCTGCTGCGACGCAGCCACCGCGATGCCGGACTGGCGGTTCTGCTGGCGCCCGACGTGCCCGCCGTCCTGCTGGAGATGGGATTCATCACCAATCCCGAGGACGAGCGTCTGCTCGGCGACGCCCGGGCGCGGCGGCGATTGATGCGGGCGGTGGCGGAAGGCATCGACCGCTACTTCGACGCGCCCGCAGCCGGCCTGCAGATGGCGTCGTCCCGGGCCGCTTCGGGTCAGCCGTAACCGATCCGGGCGAAGGTGGTGCGGCGGGCGACGGAAGCGCCTATCTGACGGCCATGCGCCTACGTGTCGTCGATCTGGAAACCACCGGCGGGGAGCGGACCTCGGAGATCCTCGAGGTCGGGTTCGTGGACGTGGTGCGCGAGGGCGCCGGCTGGCGCGCGCTTCCGCCGGTGTCGCGCCTGTTTCGCCCCCGCGGCGAAATTTCGGTCCACGCCATGGCCGTGCACCACCTGACGCCCGAGGACTTCTGCGACGCCGATCCGCATTGCGACGAATACGCCCTGCGGGCCATGTTCGCCGATCCCGCCGACGTGATGGTCGCCCACAACGCCCAGTTCGAGCGCGCCTTCATCGCCGACACCGCCACCGGCGGTCTGCCATGGATCTGCACGGTGCGATCCGCGAAGATGGTCTGGCCGCAGGCGCCGGGGCACTCGAACCAGGTGTTGCGCTACTGGCGGGGGCTGCGGCTGGACCGGGCTCTGGCCAATCCCGCGCACCGCGCCGGGCCCGACGCCTGGGTCACCGCCCATCTGTTGATGGAGATGCTGTCCGAGGCCACCGTCGAGCAGATGATCGAGTGGACGCGCCAGCCGCGTCGGCTGGACCGCGTTCCCTTCGGCAAGCACCGGGGCCGCCCCTGGTCGGAACCCCCGGACGACTACCTGCGCTGGATGGCGGCGCAGGTCGAGATGGACGCCGCGGTCGTGGCCGCGGCGCGACAGGAGCTGGAGCGTCGCGCGGAGGGCGCGTCGGCGGCTCTGGCGGAGCCACCCGACGCGGGCTAAACCCGCTTCCATGCTCCGCTTGCAGGATATCCAGGCCAGAATCCCCGAACGCTGGTTCGTTCTGGCCGGCGTCGCCCTTCTGGGGTGCATCACCCTGGCCGGCCTGATCGTGACGATCTATGCGGCCTGGCTCTTCCATGACCTGCCCGACGCCTCCGACCTGGCCGACTACCGGCCCGCCACCGCCACGCGGGTCTACGCCGGCGACGGCACCCTGATCGGGGAATTCTCGGACGAGCGGCGCATCTACGTGCCCTACGAGCAAATCCCCGTGCCGGTGATTCAGGCCTTCCTCGCCGCCGAGGACCGCAACTTCTTCAATCACGGCGGGGTCGACGTCTCGGGCCTCGGGCGGGCGATGTTCAAGAACGTCTTCAACGCCGCCACGGGTCGGCGGCTCGAGGGCGGCTCGACCATCACCCAGCAGGTGGCGAAGAACGTCCTGCTCACCAGCGAGACCAGCATCAATCGCAAGGTGAAGGAGGCGATTCTCGCCAACCGGCTCGAGGCGACCCTGTCGAAGCAGCAGATCCTCGAACTGTATCTGAACGAGATCTTCCTCGGCTACCGCTCGTACG
>JANJTI010000090.1 GCA_024711185.1 Brevundimonas sp.
CGCCTCGGCCTCGGCCTCCTCGACCTGTCCGATCTTGTCGATCAACCGACGCTGCAGCGCTTCGGCGGACGAGTACGGTCCGGCCTCGATGGTCGCGCGCAGGGCCTGCGGGGTCAGGCGGCGATCCCGGGCGGCGTTGGCGATGGCCGAGGCATAGATCGATCCCATCCAGGCGGCCATGGCCTCGCGATGGGCGGGCGTGAAGTCGCTCTCGGTGAACTCGTTGACCGCGTTCTTGTACTCGTAGCGCTGCTCGAACTGGGCGTTGACGCCGTACTTGTCGAAGGCCCGTCCAAGAAAGATGGAGTCCGCCGAGAAGCCGGCCACCTGGAAGCTGGCGGTGTTCTGCATCCACAGCTCGGAGGCGGACGCCCCCAGCATGTAGGCGGAAATGCTGGTTCCGACCGGCTGGAAACCCTGGCTGTGGGCGAGGACCGGCTTGCCCGACCGGCGGAAGCGGCGCACGGCCTGGCGGATTTCGTCGGCCGCGGCGGGGGTGACCCCACCCGCTTCAGGCAGACGGATCAGCAGCACCTTGACGCGGCTGTCGTCGGCGGCCTGGGCGAGGGTGTCCACGACCTGCAGGGTCGAGAGGCCCGAACCGCCGAACACCGCGAAGGGATTGGTCGGGGTCTGGTCGGTCAGCCCGTCGCGCAGATCCAGCTCCAGGACCGCATGGGCGGGCGTCGGCTCCTTCGACGAGGCCGAGCTGATCGCCACGGCGATCAGCACGAACGGCACCACCACCAGGAACAGGAACAGGCCGGCGAAGACGCCGGCCACGGTGAGGAAGAACTGCTTCATGGAACGGGTGGTCGTCCGGGGCGCGACCGGAGCATGGCCGCGGCCAGACCATAGGGCGACGGCGCGGCCGGTCAAATGAACGTCGCGTAAGGGGCGAATGCGTCGCAGCATGGATGCTGCGCCGCAGCGAAGCTGATTGATGCCGGGGCATGGAGCGCCTATATCGACGGCCTGCGAGCGGGGGCGGATCGCCCCGCGTCACCAAGGGGCGGCACTCCCCATGCTGGTCACCCTGATGAAGGCCAAGCTGCACCGGGCGACGGTGACCCAGGCCGACCTCGACTACGAGGGTTCGATCGCCATCGACGCCGATCTGCTCGACGCCGCAGGCATCCTGCCGCACGAACAGGTCGACGTGCTGAACATCACCAATGGCCAGCGCTTCACCACCTACGCCATCGAGGCCCCGCGCGGCTCCCGCGTGATCGGCGTCAACGGCGCCGCCGCCCGTCTGGTGCAGAAGAACGACAAGGTCATCGTGGTCACCTACGGCCAGCTGCCGCAGGAAGAGGCCCGCCAGTGGTCGCCGACCGTGGTGCTGCTGGACGACCGCAACGAGATCAAGCGCGCGGCTTGACGGCGGCGCTTGCGAAGCCTCTCCTCCCGCAGGGAGCTTCACCGATGAGCCGCACCTTTCGCATCCTGCGCTGGAGCCTGTTCGGCGCCTGGGCCCTGGCCGCCGCCGTGGCGGTGCTGCTGACCATGCCGGCGGGCCTCGGCGCGCTCGGCTTTCCGCCGGAGCGGGTGACCTTCCTGCCGGCGATGATCACCGGCCTGCCGTGGAGCGGCCCGCTGTTCCTGATGGACCTGGATGCGGTGACAACCCTGGCGATCGCCCTGGTGGCCAACCTGCTCAACCTCGCCCTCGGCCTCTTGCTGGCGCGGGGCGAAGACTGAACGACGGGCTCCCGCCGCCGCGGGAGCCCTCCCGGCGAAGCCGGTTCAGCGCCCCAGGTCGTAGACCCCGGTGATGTCGATCCGCACCGTGAGCTCGCCGCCCGAGACGGGAGTCGATCCAGCGTCCATAGCCATCTCGGCGCGGGCATACATCGGCACAGGCGGGCGCGGAGCGTAGCCGCCCCCCTCGGTCAGCGAGCGCACGCCGCCCAACGGCACGTCGAGGGCCTCGGCGTACAGGGCCGCCTTGGCCTGGAGGTTGCGCACGGCGATCTGACGCGCCCGGTTCTCGGCCGCGGTCGGATCCTTCAGGCCGAAGGCGATGCCGCCGATCTGGCTCACGCCGGCCGCGACCACGGCGTCAGCGGTCGAGCCGACACGCTGCAGGTCGTTGATGGTCACCGTCACCTGGTTGGCCGCCTGGTAGCCGCGCAGGCGGGGCGGTTCGTTCTGCTGATAGTCGTACTGGGGGGACAGGTTCAGACCCGAGGTCTGCACGTCGCGTTCGGCGAGGCCCGCCCGGCGCAGCGCGGCCATGACCTGGTTCATCTGCGCCGCGTTCTGGCGCATGGCCTCCGCGGCGGTGGGCGCCTCGGTGACCACGGCGAAGTTGATGGTCGCCATGTCCGGGGCGACCCTGACCTCGCCATAGGCCGACAGGTTCAAGGCCGGGCGATCGGTCACGGCCTGGATTGTCAGGGGCGCGCCGCCGTCGGGCTGCGACTGCGCCCGCGCGGCGGGGGCGGCCAACGCCAGCGCGACGGCGGCCAGCAGACCGCCGCTGCCCAGCAACAGGCGGTTGGACAGGGCCGGCGCGGCGGCGGCCTTGGCGGGAGCGGGGCGGTTCATGGCGGTCTCCTGAAGCGGGGCGGTCCGTCGCTCCACGCTGGAGGCGGACCGTGGCGACACCTTGGCCGTTCACGGCTGAACAAGCGCCGGAACCGGTCGGCAGGTTCCGTTCACCTGCGGGAGCGGGCCGGACCCGGCCAATGACGCTTGGCAAGCCTCGGCGGCGCCTGCTAGGCGGATCGTCCGCGCACGGCGGGCCCGTAGCTCAATGGTTAGAGCCGACCGCTCATAACGGTCTGGTTGCAGGTTCGAGTCCTGCCGGGCCTACCGCACTGTTCCGCCTACCTCGCCCAGCCGCCGCCCCGCCGCCAGCGATCGTCGCCCTGCCAGCGTTCGTCGCGGATGTAGCGGCCGTCGCGATCGTACCAGCCGTAGCCGTCGCGGTACTGGTCATAACCATCCAGCAGATAGCCGTCGTCATAGTAGGGTGCGCCGAGCAGGCCGTCTTCGGCCGCCCACCAGTCGCGCGGGTAGGAGCCCTGGACGCACTCCCAGCCGTCGCCGGGGCGCCAGTAGGGCTCGTAGCGACCGCGGTAGCGGTCGCGGAACTGCGGGCGGCAGATGGATTGGGACCATAC
>JANJTI010000355.1 GCA_024711185.1 Brevundimonas sp.
ACCGCCAGCGCCGCCGCCGCAGCGGTCAGCACCGCCGTGGTCGCCGCCAGCGCAGGCAGATGCTCCCCCGGGCCCTGGAGGAGCCAGGCCGAGAACAGGCCCGAGAGGGCGGCCGCGGCCGCGGCCGACGCGCCGGCCTGCACCGGCCGCGGGCCGCCGAGCGCGATGCCGGCGGCGAGGGGCAGGAAGACGAAGCCCGCCAGGGGGCCCGTCAGCCCGCCGGACAGGCCGGCGCTGACGACCGCCGCCAGGCCCCAGAGCGCAAGCAAGGTCATCCGCTCCGGCTCGCCGTCGCGCCGGAGCAGCGCCAGGCCGCACACGCCCGGGACGACCATCGCGAGGACGCCGTAGAAGACCGGCCCCTCCACGCCGCCGATCCACCGCCCGCCGAGCGCCAGCAGGGCGGCGGCCACCGCCCAGCCGGCGTGCCACGCCGCCAGCGCCGGTCGGTCTCCGGCGGCGGCCGGGGTCCGGCTTTCGATCGCAGCGGTCGGGGAAGGAGCGGTCAAACGGGGCGGCGCGGCTGCGAGGGCGGAAAGGTCTCGCTCACAGCCTAGCGGCCGGGGCGAGTCGTCCATAGTCCGCACGCGTCTCAGGCGACTGCCCGGGCGGGGAGGGCGGCCGATTTCGGGGGATGAAGGCCATGGTTGTCGTTAACGCCCGGCCGGACTATCTGCCGCCCATGAGTTCCGGGCCCTCGATCGACGCCGTCCTCGCCGAGCTGGCGGAGGAGTTCGACCTTCTGGGGGACTGGGAGAGTCGGATCGGCTACGTCATCGACCTCGGTCGGGAACTGCCGCCGCTGCCGGAGACCGACCGGACGGAGGCGAACAAGGTGCCCGGGTGCGCCGCCCAGGTGTGGCTGGCCGTGCGTCCCGAGGGCGAGCGGCTCGAGTTCGCCGCCGATAGCGACAGCGCCCTTTCCAAGGGCAACATCGCCCTGCTGTTGCGGCTCTACTCCGGCAGAACTGCGCCGGAGATCCTCGCCTTCGACGCTCGCGCGGCTCTCGACCGGCTGGGTTTGCCAGCCGCGTTGACGCGGCAGAGAGCCAACGGCCTCAACGCCATGGTCGGCCGCATCCGCGAGGCGGCGGCGCAGACTCAGAAATAGAGGCCCCGGACAACCAGCGTCGGCAGCTCGCCGGCCTCCTCGATCACCCGCGCCTCCAGCCGGTATTCCTCCGGGCGCGACACCCGCCGGCTCCACGTGCGTGCGTCCTCGCCTTCCGCGCTCCAGCGGCGCGGGTCGCCGAAGGCGCGTTGGCCGAGCCACGTCAACTGGTTCGCACTGGCGCGCCGCGAAGAGAGGGAGCACGAGGCCCCGTAGGCCTGCTGGTCGCCGTGCTCGAAGCTTCCCTCTTCCAGACGCAGGCGCCAGACGCCGTCGCGCGACACCAAGGTCACCTCGGACGCCCACTCGTCGAGCGGCGCCTGGTCGCCGACGGGGCGGCGGAAGTCCAGATCGCGGGCCGCCGCAATGGCCTTCTCGAAGCTCCGGGACCGCTGGGCGTAAGGCAGGCAGACGTCGACCAGCACCCGGGCGGTCAGATAGTCGTCGGCCGGAGACGCCGGCGCCGGAGACGCGGCGACCAGGAGGCCGGCGAAGAGACTGGAGGCGAGAATGGACTTCACGACGACGACCCCGACGAACGGCCGTCTGCGACGCCGTCCAAGAAAAAGCGCGCCCGGCGGGCGCGCTCCCCAACGACCTCACCCTAGGCGAGACCCGCCCGCGGGAGAAAGTTACGAGGCTGTAACGTGCGGTGGCTCCGGCTCCGTCGCTCATCCCAGACGATAGTGCCGCGCCAGAGCCTGCAGCCCCTGCCGGAGCAGCATCTTGCCGGTTCTTCGACGCAACCCCAGCGACTGTTCCGCCGCCTGCAGGGCGCTGGCGCGCACGCAGATGTGTTCGACCATCGCGCGAGCGGGGCCGCAGGCGCACAGGGCCGCCTCCACCGCCGCCGCGGCGGCGAGGGCGCGGTCGCCGGGTTCGCGGCCATGACGGGCGCCGCCGCCGGCGCCCGTCCGGGGCAGGGCGTCCCAGCGCATGGTGATCGACGCGCCCCGCAGCGCCGCCTCCGCCTCCAGCGCCAGGCGCACCGCCGCCGCCACCTCGGCCGGCTCCAGCCACGGCCGTCCATCCGGCCCGACCCGGCGCGCCAGCCATGTCACGGGAGTTTGCGCCAGGTTGGCGCGACGGACCGAAGCCTCGCCGTCCGCGCCCATCACGGCGCGCTCGCCCTCGATCATGCCCGGCCGTCCGGGAGCGCCGGCCGGAACGTTCGTTCCGGCGCGCCGGGCGACCCAGCCGCCGCCGCGACGGGCGCGCAGCCCGGGGCTCTCCACCAGGCGTCGGAAGACCGCTTCGTCGACGGTGAGCACGACGCGAGAGCGCCGGTCGGGTCCGGCCCGCAGGGCGTATCCGTCGCCGGAAGGCTCGATCCAGCCGGAAAGACCGGCCAGCACCCGACGGGCCCGCTCAAGGCTCCGCAGCCGGCTCACAGGCCGAGCTCGCATTCCGGCGCCTCCAGCACCTCGCGAACGCAACGCTCCAGCCGCTCCAGCAGGGCGTCGAGCACCGGCCGGTCGCGCTCGTCCTCGGCCCAGCGGCAGGCGACGGCCGCGGTCGAACGGTTCATGCCGAAGGCGTGGCCGACCCGCTCCAGCGGCCAGCCGAAGGCCACATGGGCCAGGTACATCGCCAGCCACCGCGCCCGGCACGCGCGCCCCTCGAGACGTACGGCCCGGGTCATGCTCTCGACCGGCACGCCGGTCGAGGCGGCGACGATCTGAAGCGCCAGGCCGGCGCGCATGCGGTCGCGCCCGAACTCCGGGGCCCAGTAAATCCCTTCCATCTGCACGGCTCCATCATCCACGGCCGTCAGTCGTTCAGCGCTGGCGGCGTGTTAGGAATATGATCCTGAGATGCGTCGGATTCGGACGTGTGGCGGGAGCCGCGGCGAAAAAATTCGTCGCCTTGACTCGGGACTCTCGACGGCGATTCGCAAATCAGCCTAGATTCGTCGTTAACCAGTCGCGTTAACCCTTCTTAAGTTTTTGGGGGGTTAACGTCCGAACAAGGTTACCCGGAAACGGGACAGTAACGTCCAACGCCAAGCTTTGCCTGGAGGGGCAACAAATGCGCGTCCTGCTTATCGAAGACGATCACGCGACCGCGCAAAGCATCGAGCTGATGCTGAAGTCGGAAGGCTTCAACGTCTATACGACGGACCTCGGCGAAGAAGGCATCGATCTGGGCAAGATCTACGACTACGACCTGATCCTGCTCGACCTGAACCTGCCCGACATGAACGGGCTCGAGGTGCTGCGCCAGTTGCGCGTCGGCAAGGTCAACACTCCGGTGATGATCCTCTCCGGCACCTCGGAGATCGAGACCAAGGTCAAGACCTTCGGCGGCGGCGCCGACGACTACATGACCAAGCCGTTCCACAAGGACGAGCTGATCGCCCGCACCCACGCCGTGGTCCGCCGCTCCAAGGGCCACGCCCAGGCGATCATCCACACCGGCGAGATCGCGGTGAACCTCGATGCCAAGACCGTCGAGGTGAACGGCCACCGCGTTCACCTGACCGGCAAGGAGTACCAGATGCTGGAGCTCCTCTCCCTGCGCAAGGGCACCACCCTGACCAAGGAGATGTTCCTCAACCACCTGTACGGCGGCATGGACGAGCCGGAGCTGAAGATCATCGACGTCTTCATCTGCAAGCTGCGCAAGAAGCTGGCCACCGCCGCCGGGGGCAAGCACTACATCGAAACCGTCTGGGGCCGCGGCTA
This sequence comes from Brevundimonas sp., assembly GCA_024711185.1. Classification (GTDB taxonomy): domain Bacteria; phylum Pseudomonadota; class Alphaproteobacteria; order Caulobacterales; family Caulobacteraceae; genus Brevundimonas. The sequence continues at coordinate 3,796 of JANJTI010000355.1, forward strand.
CGTCCTGCGCGACCCGGCCGAGGGCTCGGTCAGCGCCGCCGCCTGATCCGGGGCGGACGATCGAAACACAGACGCCCGCCGGGGAGACCCGGCGGGCGTTTTTTGGTTGCGCTGAAACCTGGCGTAACGGGGTTTGTCAGCCGAAGTCTTCATTGCAGCGCTATGCGGGAGCCTCGCAAGCCGGAGACTCCCATGGCCCTGTTCGAAGGCGTGTCAGCCTTTCCGCCCACCCCGATAGACGTCGCCGGCGTCGTGGACGTCGATGCGTTGCAGCGCAGGGTCGAGCGACTTTCGGCGGCGAACGTCGACTCCATCTGCGTCCTGGGCAGCACCGGCGCCTACGCCTACCTGGACCGGGCCCAGCGGCGGCGCGCCATCGAGGCGGCGGTGGAGGCGGCGGGCGGCACGCCCGTCCTGGCCGGGATCGGCGCCCTGACGACGAGGGCCGCCTGCGAGCTGGCCCGTGACGCCGAAGAGGCAGGCGCCGCGGCGGGGCTTCTGGCCATGGTCTCCTACACCCCCCTGACCGAGGCCGAGGCCGAGAGCCACGTCCGGACCGTCGCGGGGGCGAGCGATCTGCCCCTGTGCCTCTACGACAATCCGGGCGCCACCCGCTTCGCCTTCAGCCCGGACCTCTTCGAACGGCTCGCCGCCCTCCCCACCGTGCAGGCCGCCAAGGCGCCGGCGCCGGCGGACGGCGATTTCGCGGGCCTGCTCGCAAGGCTCGACGGCTCCGGCCTGCGCCTCGGCTTCAGCGGCGACGCGACGGCCGCTTCCGCGCTCCGCGCCGGCGGCGCGGCCTGGTTCAGCGTGACGGCCGGCCTCTTCCCGCGCCTCGCCCTGGCGCTCGCGCGGGCGGCGCGGGCGGACGATCAGGACCGGATCGACGCCGTCAGCGCCGATCTGGCCCCGCTGTGGACGCTGCTCTACGCCCACGGCGGCGTGCGGGTGATGAGTGCGGCGGCCAGCTTGCTGGGGCTCGGAGACTATCCGCCGCCGCGGCCGCTGGCGCCGCCGCCGGTCGAGGCGCGGGCGTCGTTGGCCGAGACGGTGGAACGGCTGTCCGCCCCGGAGGCGGCCGCCGCCTGAGGCGTCAGCCCTTCGCCGCGTAGCCCTTGCCGCCGTTCGACGGGCGGCGGCGGCGCGGGCGGCGCTTCAGTTCGCCGACCGGCTTAGGCTCGGCCTGACGCGGGTCGTTGTTGACCGTGCGGACGCGATCGCCGGCCATGGGATCGTAGGCCGCGGCCGGGCGGTCGGCGTGGTGGGTGCGGTCGCGCTGGCCGCCCTTGCGCTGGCGATGCGGCTGGCCGCCGCCTTCGGGACGGACGCCGTCGCGACGCGGGTTGCGGCCGCGACCGCCACGGCCCGGCTGCTCCGACTTGCCGGCACTGTCGATGCTGGCCTTCTTGGCCACGCCGGCGGCCATGATCGAGGCGTCGAGCTGGGCCAACTGCCTGTCGTTGCGCCGATCGATCGCGGGAATCTTCTGGCGGGTGACCTTCTCGATGTCCTTCAGCAGCTTCATCTCGTCGCCGGCGACGAAACTGATGGCCGTGCCGTCCGAGCCGGCGCGCGCGGTGCGGCCGATGCGGTGGACGTAGGCCTCGGGCACATAGGGCAGCTCGAAGTTGACCACGTGGGTCACCTTGTCGACGTCGATGCCGCGGGCGGCGATGTCGGTGGCCACCAGCACGCGCAGCTTGCCGTTCTTGAAGGCCTCCAGCGCGCGCTCGCGCTGCGGCTGGCTCTTGTTGCCGTGGATGGCCCCGGCCTCGACGCCGCCGGCCTCAAGGTAGGCCGCGACCTTGTCGGCCCCGTGCTTGGTCTTGGTGAAGACCAGGCAGCGCGTGTAGGCGGGATCGGAGAACAGCTCGGTCAGCAGGGCGCGCTTGCGGCCCTGTTCGACCCAGATGACCGACTGGTTGATGCGCTCGACGGTGGTCGCCTGCGGCGTCACCTGCACCTTGACCGGATCCTTGAGCAGCTCGCCCGCCAGCTTGCCGATCTCCGACGGCATGGTGGCCGAGAAGAACAGGTTCTGGCGGCGCGCCGGCAGGCGCGAGGTGATCTGGCGGATCGGCTTGATGAAGCCGAGGTCCAGCATCTGGTCGGCCTCGTCCAGAACGAAGATCTCGGTCGAGCTGAGGTCCAGGGTCTTCTGCTGGATGTGGTCGAGCAGGCGGCCCGGGGCGGCGACGAGGATGTCGAGGCCCTGCTGCAGGGCGCGCTCCTGGGCGCCGTACTTCACGCCGCCGAAGATGACGGCGACGCGGAAGCCGAGGTGCTTGCCGTAGGCCTTGAAGCTCTCGCCGATCTGGGTGGCGAGCTCGCGCGTCGGCGACAGCACCAGGCAGCGCGTGGTGCGCGGCACGGGAGCGGTGCGGTTGGCGGCCAGCCGGTGCAGGATCGGCAGGGCGAAGGCCGCGGTCTTGCCGGTGCCGGTCTGGGCGATGCCCAGCAGGTCCTTGCCGGCCATCACGTCCGGAATGGCCTTGGACTGGATCGGTGTGGGCGTCTCATAGCCCTCGGCCTTGAGCGCGGAGAGCAGGGCCGGGTTCAGGCCCATGGTTTCGAAGGTCGTGTTCGTCACGTCGGTCTTTCATGTGCGACGGCGCGCACGACCGGAACTCGCCGGATCGACGCGCGCAGCCGGCTCCCGCGGGAGCTGGATACGGGCGTCGCCCTGCGTGACGGGACGACGAAGGATCTCGAGGAGCCGGGGCGCTTCTACAGACCGGTCCCGAAGGACCCTCACGCACTGGAGCGCGCCGGACATCGCGTGGTGCGATGAGGGCCAGTTGGGCCTTCATTGCGGCGCGGTCAAGGCGGAGGGAACTACAGCCACGCTCAGCCGTCTCGACTTACGCGGCGTCATCACGGAATGTTACAGCGCCGCCCGAGAGGACAGAGCCCATGACGATGACGCCCCGCGCCGGTCTTCAGGTCGCCAGCGAACTGGCCGCCTTCATCGAGGACGAGGCGCTGGCCGGGACCGGGATCGGGGCGGAGCGCTTCTGGGAAGGCGCCGCCGCGCTGCTCGCGCGCTTCGCCTCGCGGAACCGGAATCTTCTGATCGCCCGCGACCGGCTGCAGGCGGCGCTCGACGACTGGCACCTCGCCCGTCGCGACCAGCCGCACGATGCGGGCGCGACCGGGAGCTTCCTGCGGACGATCGGCTATCTCGTCGACGAGCCCGCCCCGTTCACCGTCGGCACACGCAACGTGGACGCGGAGATCGCCACGACGGCGGGACCGCAGCTGGTGGTGCCGTCGCTGAACGCCCGCTTCGTGCTCAACGCCGCCAACGCCCGCTGGGGCAGCCTGTACGACGCCCTTTACGGCACCGACGCGCTGGGCGACTTGCCGCCGGCCGGGGGCTACGATGCGGGGCGCGGCGCCCGCGTGGTGGCGCGGGCGAAGGCCTTCCTCGACGAGGCGGTTCCGCTCGCGGAGGGCTCGCACGCGGACGTCGCCGGCTACGAGGTCGCGGCCGGCCGGCTGTCCCCGACGCTGCGCGATCCGGCGCAGCTGGTGGGCTGGCGGGGCGACCCGGCCGCGCCGCAGGCCGTGCTGCTGCGCCATCACGGCCTGCACATCGAGCTGGTGCTGGACTGCGGCCACCCGATCGGCCGCGACGATCGCGCCGGGCTGGCCGACGTGGTGCTGGAGGCGGCGCTGACCACCATCGTCGATCTGGAGGACTCGGTGGCCGCCGTCGATGCGGCGGACAAGGTCGCGGCCTACCGCAACTGGCTGGGGCTCATGCGCGGCGACCTGGTCGAGACCTTCGCCAAGGGCGACCGGCAGGTGACACGGGCGCTCGCGGAGGATCGCGCCTATGACGCGCCGGACGGGTCGACCCTGACCCTGCCGGGTCGCAGCCTGCTCTTCGTGCGCAACGTCGGCCACCTGATGACCACCCCCGCCGTGCTGCTGCCGGACGGGTCGGAAGCGCCTGAGGGGATTCTCGACGCCATCGTCACCAGCCTGATCGGTCTGCACGATCTCAAGGGCCTCGGCCGCTTCCGCAACAGCCGCGCCGGCTCGATCTACATCGTCAAGCCGAAGATGCACGGGCCGGAGGAGTGCGCCTTCACCGACGACCTGTTCGACGCGGTCGAGGATCTGCTCGCGCTGGAGCGCCATACGATCAAGGTCGGGGTCATGGACGAGGAGCGCCGCACCTCCGCCAACCTCGCGGCCTGCATCCACGCGGTGCGCGACCGCATCGTCTTCATCAACACCGGCTTCCTCGACCGCACCGGCGACGAGATCCACAGCTGCATGCAGGGCGGGCCGGTGGTGCGCAAGGCGGAGATGAAGGCGACGCCGTGGATCGCGGCCTACGAGGCCCGCAACGTCGCCATCGGCCTGGCCTGCGGTCTGGACGGCCGGGCCCAGATCGGCAAGGGGATGTGGGCCGCGCCCGACCGCATGGCCGAGATGCTGGAGCAGAAGGCGGGGCATCCGAAGACCGGGGCCAACACCGCCTGGGTGCCGTCGCCGACGGCGGCGACCCTGCACGCCCTGCACTACCACCAGACCGACGTCTTCGCCCTGCGGGCGGAGATCGCCGCCCGTCCATGTCCGCCGCTGTCCGACCTGCTCACCCCGCCGCTGGCCGGGGGGCGCAACTGGTCGGAGGCCGAGGTCGCCGAGGAGCTCGACAACAACGCCCAGGGCCTGCTCGGCTACGTCGTCCGCTGGATCGACCAGGGGGTCGGCTGCTCCAAGGTGCCCGACATCCACGACGTCGGCCTGATGGAGGATCGGGCCACCCTGCGCATCTCGTCCCAGCACCTCGCCAACTGGCTGCTGCATGGGATCTGCACGGCGGAGCAGGTCGACGCCGCCCTGCTGCGAATGGCCGCGAAGGTCGACGCCCAGAACGCCAGCGATCCGCTGTACCGGCCCATGGCTCCGGACCCGGCCAGCAGCCTCGCCTTCCAGGCGGCGCGCGCGCTGGTGTTCGAGGGGACACGGCAGCCCAACGGCTACACCGAGCCGCTGCTGCACGCCTTCCGCGCGCGGGCGAAAGGATCAGGCGCGGCGCGGGACTGAGGGGAGGGAAAGGGGCCGCGCTCCAACCTGACCCATGTTTAACTTGCGGCCCCGGGACCCGGACGACAGGTTGGGACGAGCACCTAGGGGGATGCGCGCATGCTGACGATCGAGAACCTGACCCACGTCTACGGCAACGGAACGCGGGCGCTGGACGACGTCAGCCTGACCATACCGAAGGGCATGTTCGGGCTGCTGGGCCCCAACGGCGCCGGCAAGTCGACGCTGATGCGCTCGATCGCCACGCTGCAGACCCCGACCTCCGGCTCGATCCGCTTTGGCGACATCGACGTGATCCGGGAGCCGGAGAAGCTGCGCCGCGTGCTCGGCTACCTGCCGCAGGACTTCGGCGTCTACCCGCGCGTCTCGGCCTGGGACATGCTCGACCACATGGCCGTGCTCAAGGGCATCGCCAACGGCCGCGAGCGCAAGGAGACGGTCACCGCCCTGCTGCACCAGGTCAATCTGTGGCCGGTGCGCGGCAAGGCGCTGGCCGGCTTCTCGGGCGGCATGCGCCAGCGCTTCGGCATCGCCCAGGCCCTGATCGGCAACCCCGAGCTGATCATCGTCGACGAGCCGACCGCCGGCCTCGACCCCGAGGAGCGCAACCGCTTCCTCAACCTGCTGGCCGAGGTGGGCGAGAACGTGGTCGTCATCCTGTCGACCCACATCGTCGAGGACGTCACCGACCTGTGTCCGCGCATGGCCGTGCTGGCCGGCGGCCGGATCCAGCTGGAGGGCGCGCCCGCCGACCTGATGCACAGCCTCGAGGGCAAGGTCTGGCGGCGCACCATCGACAAGGCCGAGCTGGCCGACTTCCAGACGCGCCACAACGTCATCTCGACCCGGCTGCTGGGCGGCCGCACGGTCGTGCACGTCCTGTCGGACAGCCATCCGGGAGACGGCTTCGAACGCGCGCCGGGGGGGCTGGAGGACGTCTACCTCGCCACCGTCGCCGCCTCGCGCCGCGCGGCCTGAGGGCGCGACCATGTTCGGCAAGATCGCGAGCTTCGAATTCCGCTACCAGCTGCGCCAGCCGGCCTTCTGGGTTATCGCCATCGTCTTCGGCCTGCTGGCCTTCGGGGCCGTCGCCAGCCCGAACGTCTCGCTGGGTTCGGGCGGCAACGTCCACAAGAACGCGCCCTATGCGCTGGCCGGGGCGCATATCATCTTCAACGTCTTCTTCATGCTGGCGACGACGGCGATCGTCGCCAACGTCATCGCCCGCGACAGCCAGACCGGCTTCGGCCCGCTGATCCTGTCGACGCGGATCAGCAAGGGCGCTTACCTGTACGGCCGCTTCCTCGGGGCCTTCGCCGCGGTGGCGCTGTGCTATCTGAGCATCGCGATCGGCACCCTGCTCGGCACCTTCATGCCCTGGGTGGATCCCGAGACCGTCGGCCCGCTGCGGCTCGGCGACTATGCCTATTCGTACCTGGTGTTCGGCCTGACCGGAGTGTTCCTCACCTCGGCCCTGTTCTTCACCCTGGCCACCGTCACCCGCTCGATGATGGCCACCTACATCGGGGTGGTGGCGGTGCTCATCGCCTACCTCGCCAGCACCGGGGTGCTGGGCAACCGACCCGAGTTCGAGACCGCCATGGCGTGGGCCGAGCCGTTCGGCAGCGGCGCCTATGCGCTGGTCACCAAGTACTGGACGGCCGCCGAGCGCAATACGCTGAACGCGCCTCTGGAAGGCGTGCTGCTGTGGAACCGGGTGATCTGGACCGCGGTCGGCGCCGCCCTGCTGGCTGCGGCCTACCTGCTGTACAATCCTTCTCCGAAGGGCGCGAAGCTGCGCAAGCAGGAGCGGATGAAGGCGCTGGTCGAGCGGGACGCGCCGCCGGCGGCCCCCGTGGGTTCGTTGCCGCGCCCGACCTACGGCTGGCGCAGCGGGCTGGCGCAGCTGGTGTCGCGCACCCGCTTCGAGATGGCCCTGGTGTTCAAGAGCCCGGCCTGGGTGGTGCTGGTGCTGCTGGCCTTCGCCTTCGCCGTGGCCACCCTGTTCTTCACCGGCGAGATCTACGGTGCGCCGATCCTGCTGGTCACCCGGGTGGTGATCACCGCCCTGACCGGAACCTTCGGCCTGATCTCCATGGTCATCGCCATCTACTATTCCGGCGAGCTGGTCTGGCGCGACCGCGACCGGCGCACGCACGAGATCGTCGACGCCACCCCGACCCCGGACTGGACCTTCCTCGTCCCCAAGACCCTGGCCCTGGCGCTGGTGCTGATCTCGACCCTGGCGGTCGGCGTGCTGGCCGGCGTCGCCACCCAGACGATCAAGGGCTACACGGACTTCGAGTTCGACAAGTATCTGCTCTGGTACGTCCTGCCGCAGGGCCTCAGCTTCACCCTGCTGGCGGTGCTGGCGATCTTCATCCAGGCGCTTTCGCCCAACAAGTTCGTGGGCTGGGCGATCATGGTCGTCTATCTGATCTCGACGATCGTGGCGGTGAACATGGGCTTCGACCATGTGCTGTACCGCTACGGCGCCGGCATCGGCGTGCCGCTGTCGGACATGAACGGGACCGGCGACTTCGCGGGCTTCAACGCCTGGGCCGACGCCTACTGGACCGCCTTCGCCATCCTGCTGCTGGTGGTCGCTTGGGGGCTGTGGCGGCGCGGGACCGAGACCCGCCTGTGGCCGCGGCTGAAGCGCTTCCCGCGCCGGCTGGCCGGTCCGGCGGGCCTGATCGCCGGCGTCGCCCTGGTCGCCTTCGTCGGCCTCGGGAGCTTCATCTACGTCAACACCAATGTCCGGAACGACTACCGGTCCCGCGACGCCCGCGAGGCCGAGCAGGCCGCCTACGAGAAGGCCCTCCTGCGCTTCGAGACCACGCCGCAGCCCGAGATCGCGCACATGCGGCTGGCCATGGACCTGCGTCCGCACCAGCCGCGACTGGCGACGCGCGGGACCTATGTGCTGGAGAACCGCACCGAAGCCCCGCTCGCCGAGGTGCACCTGCGCTGGAACGACGACCTCGACATGGTCCGCCTCGAGGTCGAAGGCGCCACGGTCGCCCGCGAGTGGCCGGAGTTCGAGTACCGCATCTATCGCTTCGCAACGCCGATGCAGCCCGGCGAGCGCCGCGCCGTGACCTTCGAGACGGTGCTGGAGCAGCGCGGTTTCCGCGCCTCGGGCAACACCACGCGGCTGGTCGACAACGGCACCTTCGTGAACAACATGGAGTTCGCCCCGATGGTCGGCATGAGCCGGCAGGGTCTGCTGGACGACCGCAGCAAGCGCCGCAAGCTGGGCCTGCCGGCCGAGCTGCGCCCGGCGAAGCTGGAAGACGAGACGGCCCGTGGGCGCAACTACCTCGGGGCCGGATGGACCACCGCCGACATCACCGTGACCACCGACGCCGACCAGACCGTGGTGGCTCCTGGCCGCATGGTGTCCGACGTCGTGCGCGGCGACCGCCGCACCTCGCGCTTCGTCACCGAGTCGCCGGTGCTGAACTTCTTCTCGGTCCAGTCGGCCGTCTACGAACGCACCGCCCGCATGCACGACGGCGTCGAGATGGTGGTGTTCCACGACCCCGACCACGACCGCAACGTGCCGCGCATGCTGGACGCCCTGGCGGCCTCGCTGGACTACTTCCAGGCCGAGTTCAGCCCGTACCAGTTCCGGCAGGCGCGGATTGTCGAGTTCCCGGACTACGCCAGCTTCGCCCAGTCCTATCCGAACACCTTTGCCTGGTCGGAAGGCCTCGGTTTCATCGCCGATCTCTCTGACGAGACGAAGATCGACTACGTCACCTACGTCGCCGCGCACGAGTTCGCGCACCAGTGGTGGGCGCACCAGGTCATCGGCTCCGACCAGCAGGGCGCCACCGCCCTGTCGGAGACCCTCGCCCAGTACTCGGCCCTGATGGTGATGGAGAAGCTGTACGGCCGCGAGCAGATCCGGCGCTTCCTCAAGCAGGAGCTGGACCGCTACCTCAGCGCCCGGGGCATGGAGCGGCTGGAGGAGCTGCCGCTGATGCGGGTCGAGAACCAGCAGTACATCCACTACCAGAAGGGCGGCCTGGTCATGTACCTGCTGCGCGACCAGATCGGCGAGGAGGCGGTCAACCGCGCCCTGCGCCGGGTGCTGGCGCAATACGCCTTCAAGGGCGCGCCGTGGCCGCGGTCGCTGGACCTGGTGCAGGCCCTGCGCGCCGAGGCGCCGGCCGACAAGCAGGCGCTGATCACCGACCTGTTCGAGAGGATCACCCTGTACGACGTCAAGACCACCGGCGCGACGGCGACCCGCCGCGCGGACGGCCGCTGGGACGTCGCGGTGACGGTGGAGGCGCGCAAGCTCTACGCGGACGGGGAGGGGGCGGAGACCGAGGCGCCGCTGAACGAGAGCTTCGACATCGGCCTGTTCACCGCCGAGCCGGGCAAGGGAGTGTTCGACGAGGCGGACGTGATCGCGGTCGAGCGTCGGCCGATCCGCTCGGGCGCCCAGACCCTGCGCTTCGTCGTCGACCGCGAGCCGAAGTTCGCCGGCGCCGATCCGTTCAACAAGTGGATCGACCGCGACTCCAACGACAACGTGCGGGCCGTCGGCTAGGGACTACTGCGTCCCGAACAGCCGGTCGCCCGCGTCGCCGAGCCCGGGCACGATGTAGCTGTGCTCGTTCAGCCGCTCGTCGACGGCGGCGGTCCAGACCGGCACGTCGGGGTGGGCGGCGCGCAGGCGCTGCAACCCGTCGGGCGCGGCCAGCAGGCAGACGAAGCGCAGGTCGACGGCCCCGCGGCCCTTGAGCCGGTCCAGCGCGGCCACGGCGCTGCCGCCGGTGGCCAGCATCGGATCGACGACGATGCAGCGACGCGCGGCCACGTCGGCGGGCGCGCGGAAATAATACTCCACCGCTTCGAGCGTCTCCGGGTCGCGGTAGAGGCCGATGTGGGCCACGTCGGCCTCCGGCAGCAGGTCCAGCATGCCGTCCAGCAGGCCGAGCCCGGCGCGCAGCACCGGCACGAACACCGGCGGCGCCACGCGCACCCCGGTGGTCGCCGCCACCGGGGTCTCGACCGGGTACTCCGCGAGGTCGAGGTCCCGCGTGGCCTCGTAGCCGAGCAGCACCGCGATCTCGCGCAGCAGGCGGCGGAACTCGGCGGTCGGCGTGTCCTTTGCCCGCAGGATCGACAGCTTGTGCCGCACCAGCGGGTGCTCGACGACGGTGAGGGCGGCTGGGAGGGGGCGCGCGGTCATGCGGGCAGCACACACCGCCGTCGGGCGCCTGTCCAGCCGCGCCTGAACGACTCCGCGGGCGCCGCGTTGACTCGGCCGAGCAAGGAGTCCGCACCATGGCCGCCCGACCCACCTGGCAGGGGCATCTGAAACTGTCGCTCGTGACCTGTCCGGTCGCGATGTACACGGCCACGTCCAGCCGCAGCCACGTCAGCTTCCACCTGATCAACCCCGAGACCAACAACCGCATCCGCATGGTCCCGACCGACCCGGACACGGGCCCGGTCGAGCGCTCCGACCTGGTCAAGGGCTACGAGGTCTCGAAGGACGAGTATGTCCTGTTCGACGACGAGGACTTCGACAAGGTCAGGCTCGAGAGCACGCGGACCCTGTCGATCGACGAGTTCGTGGACGTCGAGGACATCGACCGGCTGTACTGGGACGACCCCTTCTACATCGTGCCGGAGAAGGGCGTCGGCACCGACGCCTTCGCCGTGATCCGCGAGGCCATGCGCTCGGCCGGCAAGGTCGCGCTGGGTTGTCTCGTGCTGCGTGGCCGCGAGCGGCAGATCGCGCTCGAGGTGCGCGGCAAGGGCATGGTCGCCTACAGCCTGCGGGCCCACGAGGAGGTGCGCGACGCGGCCGACTTCTTCGACGACATCCCCGATGTCGAGGCGGACCCCGACATGGTCGACATCGCCGAGCGCCTGATCGCCCAGAAGGAGGCCGGGTTCGATCCGACCCAGTTCAGGGACCGCTACGACGAGGCCCTGCGCGAGATGGTCAAGGCCAAGCAGAAGGGCGGCAAGGGCGTGGTCGAGGCGCCCGAGCCCGAGGACACCAACGTCATCGACCTCATGGCGGCGCTACGGAACAGCCTGAAGGGCTCGGCCTCGGGCGGCGGGCGCAAGGCCCCGGCGAAGAAGGCCGCCCCGAAGAAGGCTGCGGCCAGGAAGCCGGCCGCGAAGAAGGCTCCCGCGAAGAAGGCCCCGGCGCGGAAGAAGGCGGCGTAGGCGGGCGCGTCACCTCTCCACGCCTTGAGGGGCGATGGAGAGGTGAACGCCGTTCGACTTGACTCGGCCGCACACTCTGCGGCATACACTGTGTGTCATACACTATGTGACAGACAGGTGAGCAGGCATGGCGGTCGATCCGGACCTTTTCGAGAGCATGAAGCTGGAGCTGCGGCGGGGATCGCTGGTGCTGGCGGTGCTCGCCTGCCTGCGGACCGAACGCTACGGATACACCCTGCGCCAGGCCCTGGCGGCGGACGGACTGGAGATGGAGGAATCCACCCTCTACCCGCTGCTGCGTCGGCTGGAGAGTCAGGGCCTGCTGGATAGCGAATGGCGCGAGGAGGAGAAGCGGAAGAAGCGCTTCTACCGCCTGTCGCCCGCGGGGACGGCCATGCTGGCCGCCCTGACCGACGAATGGCGCGGCATCAACGCCTCGCTCGACAAGCTTCTTTGAACCGGGGGGACCGTCCAATGGACGTCATCGATCGTTACCTGGCCGCCGTCGCGGCCCAGCTGCCGCAGGACGAACGCGCCGACATCGTCGCCGAGCTGCGCGACCTGATCCTCAGCCGCTTCGAGGCCAGGGAGGAAGAACTCGGCCGGGCCCTGACAGAGGACGAGCAGGAGGAGATCCTGCGCGAGATCGGCCATCCACTGGTCGTCGCCGCCCGCTATCGCAAGGGGCCGGACTCGCTGGTCGGGCCGGAGCTGTTCCCCTACTGGCTGTTCGCCGTGAAGGCCGGCCTGCTGCTGGTTCTGGCGGTGCAGGCCATCGGTCTGTTCATCCACATTCTCACCGACCCGGTGGACGCCGGGGACGCCATTTCGAGAGCGATCCACGGATTCATCGGCGGCGGCCTGACCCTGGTCGGACTCGTCACCGCGATCGCCGCGGGCCTTGAATACTACAAGGTCCGGCCGCGGTGGATGACCCACTGGCGGGTCCGGGACCTGGGAGCTTTCGGCCTGTCGGATCCGGGCGCCTGGGGCGCGGCCGCGGCGGGCAGGCCCGAGGCCAAGGCCGTCTGGGCCCCGAAGGCGACGGTCGGCAAGTGGCCCGGCGGCGAGCGCCTTTTCTCGCTGCTGGTCACCGGGGTGTTCGTGCTCTGGTGGGTGGGCGCCTTGCAGTTTCCCGGTCTGATGGAGATCACCCTGCGCGGCGCCGACGCGACGGTGCGCGGAGCGCCGGTCTGGACGGACCTGCACGGCTTCATCCTCGTCTACGCCCTCGGCTACATGGCGGTCGATCTGATCGGCCTCGCCCGGCCCGCGGCCACGCGGCTGCTCGGCGCGGGGCGGGCGGTCCTGGCCGTCGCCGGCCTGTGGCTGACCTGGGCGATCTTCGAGGCCGGCCACTGGTTCACCCTGGAGCGGGAAGGCGAGACCGCGCGCATCGCCGGCGACTGGTCCATGCTCGATCTCCAGACGTTGCGCGCGCTCGGCGACAGCGGACGCGAACTGGCGGGCGTCGCCGACAACCTGTCGATCGTGGCCGTCTGGGTGCTGGCTATGATGGCCGTCGGGCTGATGTTCCAGCTACTTGGCGGGCTGTGGCGGCTGGTCCGCGGCTGACCTGAAGCGTTGCAGCGAATCCACCCCGTCTGCGTTAACGCCCGGCGGCGATCCGGCCGCCGGGGCAAGATGCGGTGGGCGTGACGCTGCAGCAGGGGCTGGCCTTCGGCCTGGTCGGCCTGACCATCGCCGGCTTCATCTGGGGCCGGTTCCGCTACGACCTCGTCGCGCTGGCGGCGCTGGTCGTCGGGCTGGCGGTGGGGGTGATCCCCGCCGAGGCCGCCTTCGACGGCTTCCGCAACGACGTCACGGTGATCATCGCCGCGGCGCTGGTGGTGAGCGCCGCTTTCGCACGGTCGGGGATCGTCGAGCTGGCCTTGAAGCGTGTCCTGCCGCTGCTCAAGACCGAGCGCAGCCAGGCGCCGGTGCTGACCGTCGCCGTGACCCTGCTGTCGATGGTGACCAAGAACGTCGGGGCGCTGGCCATCATGATGCCGGTGGCGATGCAGTTGACCCGCCGCACCGGCACCTCGCCCTCGCGCATCCTGATGCCGATGGCATTCGGAGCCATGGCCGGCGGCATGGTCACCCTCGTCGGCACCTCGCCCAACATCATCGTGGCCGAGACGCGCGCCGAGCTGATGGGCGAACCCTTCGGCATGTACGACTTCGCGCCGGTCGGGCTGGCGTTGACCGCCCTGGCGCTGGTCTTTCTCGCCTTCGGCTACCGCCTGCTGCCGAAGCACCGGCAGGGCGCGGTCACGCTCGCCGAGGCGCTGTCCGGACAGGGCTACGGCACCGAGGTCCGGGCGCCCGACGACTGGGAGCCGCAAACCGTCAAGGCGCTGCGCGAGCGCGGGACCGAGGTGCGCATCCTGGCGCTGATCCGGGCAGGGCGCCGCATTCCCCGTCCGCGCGGCAACCAGAAGGTCCGGGCGGGCGACAGCATCCTGCTGGAGGGCGGCCCCGAAGCGCTGGAGTCCTTCGTCGCCGCGAGCCGGCTCAGGCTGGTCCGCGACGACCGGCCGGTGATGCGCGAGCAGCCGACCGACGAGGTGCAGGTGGTCGAGGCGGTGATCGGCGCCAACTCGCCCCTCGCCGGCCAGACGGCGCGCCAGGTCGATCTGTACGGCCAGTACGGCGTCAATCTGCTCGGGGTCTCGCGCAGCGGCCACGAGCTGACCCAGAAGCTGCGCTCCGCCCGGCTGAAGCCCGGCGACATCGTGTTGCTGCAGGGCGGGGAGGCGGGGCTGCCGGTCGCGCTGCAGGCGCTGGACCTGCTGCCGCTGGCCGAACGCGAGGTGCGGCTCGGCGGCTCGCGGCGTCGCTTCCTGCCGGCGATCGTCCTCGCCGTGGCCATGGTCCTGGTGGGCTTCGGAGTCGTCCCCGTCGCCGTGGCCTTCTTCGGCGCGGCGGTGATCATCGTCGCCCTCGGCGGACTGAAGATGCGCGAGGCCTACGCCGCCCTCGACGGCCCTCTGCTGGTGCTCATCGCCGCCCTGATCCCGGTGTCGGACGCCATCCAGCAGACCGGCGGGGCCGACCTCGTCGCCGGCCTGCTGCGCGATCTGTTCACCGGCTTGCCCGGGGTGCTGGCGGTTGGCGGCCTGATGCTGGCGGCGATGGCGGTGACGCCCTTCCTCAACAACGCCGCCACCGTGCTCATCGTCGCGCCGATCGGCGCCAGCCTCGCCACCCAGCTGGGCTACGATCCCGACGCCTTCCTCATGGCGGTGGCGGTCGGCGCCGCCTGCGACTTCCTCACCCCGGTCGGCCACCAGTGCAACACCCTCGTCATGGGCCCGGGCGGCTACCGCTTCGCCGACTACGCGCGACTGGGCGCGCCGCTCAGCCTGCTGGTCCTGCTGGCCGGGCCGCCGCTGATCCTGCTGTTCTGGCCCCTGTAGTCCGTCGCGTCGCAGGGGCCTGAAGTCGTCCGACCATGGCCCCGGCCGACCCGAGCGACGGCCGCCCCGGGCGAGGGCCGCCCCGGGCGGTCGGACGCCTGTGTCCGAAAACCGCGAGACTTGCGGGTGGGGCGGGCGCAGGATGGCGGCCATGGACACCGCCCGCCAACTCGACCAGGAGGCCTGCTATCGCGCCGTGCTGACGCGCGACGTCCGCTTCGACGGGCGCTTCTTCGGCTGCGTCAAGACGACGGGAATCTACTGCCGGCCGGTCTGCCCGGCGCGGACGCCCAAGCGGGAGAACATGTTCTTCGTCGTCTCCGCGGCGGCGGCCGAGGAGGCGGGCTTCCGCGCCTGCCTGCGCTGCCGCCCCGAGACAGCGCCCGACATGGGCGCGTGGCGCGGGACGTCGAACACCGTCAACCGGGCGCTGGCGCTGATCGAGGCCGGGGCGCTGGACGACGGCGACGTGGAGAGTCTGGCGGGCCGGCTGGGCGTCGGCGAGCGCCACCTGCGTCGGCTGTTCCGCCAGCATCTCGGCGCCGCGCCGGTCAGCGTGGCCCAGACCCGGCGGGTTCTGCTGGCCAAGGCGCTGATCCACCAGACCGATCTGTCGATGGCGCAGGTGGCGCTGGCCTCGGGCTTCGGCAGCGTGCGGCGCTTCAACGAGACCTTCCAGGCCCTGTACGGGCGGCCGCCGTCGGCGCTTCGGCGACGCGGCGAGCGCGAGGCGCCGTCGGGGGTGCGGCTGAGCCTGCCGTACCGGCCTCCGTATGACTGGGAGGCGATGCTGGCGGCGCTGGTCGCGCGTGGCGATGCGGTCGAGGGACGGCGGTGGTCGCGGCGGCTGGAGCGGGCGGTGGACGGCGCCGAGGGGTTTGTGACCGTAGAGCCGGCGGAGGCGGGGCGGGTGTCCGTCTGCGTCGAGGCCGAGGACTTGAAGGCGTTGCCGGGCGTGCTGGCGCGGGTAAGGCGGGTGTTCGACCTGTCGGCGGACCCGGAGGCGATCGGGCGCGACCTGTCGACCGATCCGCTGCTGCGGCCGTTGCTGGCGGCGCGGCCGGGGCTGAGGCTGCCGGGGGAATGGATCGACCAAGGGGCAGAGCCGCCGAGCGACCGGCTGGACGATGGAACCCTCGCCGCGCGCGCCGGGAGCTGGCGACCGTGGCGGGCGTACGGGGCCCTGCACCTGGCCATGGCCGGGATCACGGGCGCGGACCTGATGGAGACGACCGATGCGAAACGTGCCGCGTGAAACCCTGACTCTCGACCGCGTGGCGACGCCGGTGGGCGAGCTGCTGCTGGTCACGGACGGGGAGGGCGCCGTGCGGGCGCTCGACTTCTCCGACTTCGAGGCGCGGATGCTGCGCCTGCTGCGGCGGCACTGCGGGTGCGATCCGGTGCTGGTCGAGGGTCGCGCTCCGGAGGCTGTGCGCCGCGCCGTCGAGGCCTATTTCTCGGGCCAGGTGCGGGCGCTGGACGGCGTCGTCGTGAAGACCGGCGGCACGCCGTTCCAGAAGGCGGTGTGGGCCGCCCTGCGCGCCATCCCGGCGGGCGAGACGCGCAGTTACGGCCAGCTGGCGGCGGCGGTCGGCGCACCGCGGGCGATGCGCGCCGCCGGTCTGGCCAACGGCCAGAACCCCGTGGCTGTCATTGTCCCCTGCCACCGCGTGATCGGCGCGAACGGAACCCTGACAGGCTACGCCGGCGGTATCGAGCGCAAGCGCTGGCTGCTGGGGCACGAGGGCGTGAGCCTGGGCTGAGGGCTTGACGACAGGCTGCGCTGCGGCGTCAATCGGGCCGGGACGCTGGGGAGCAGAACCATGAAAAGAATGCTTGTGGCCGCGCTGTGCGCGCCGCTGTCTGTCGGGCTGGGCGCGGCCTCGCCTGCAAATGCGCCGCAGGAGGATGACTGGGAGTTCGCGGAGGACGCGGCGCGACAGCTGACGGTGGCGGCTGCGCGCTTCGAGAGCGGTCCCGGAATCGTGATCCAGTGCCGGGAGGGCGCGCTTGCGGCCCTGCTGACCGGCATGCCCGCCGGGGTCGAGCGGCTCGACCTGCGGGCGACCCGGGCCGACGGCAGACAGGACGTCCAGACCTGGCGCGCGATCGGCGCTGAAGGGACGTTCCGCAGCGCCGTGCCGGCCCGCGACATCCGCTTCCTGCGAGGCGGCGGGGCCTATGAGGTTCATGCCGTCGAGGGCGCCGAGCACCCGGTCAGCGCCACCTTCGACCTGCCGCCGCAATCGGCGAACCTCGACCGGGTGCTCACCGCCTGCGGTTGGGATCTCGCCGACGAGCGGGATGGCCTCGAGCGCGCGGCGGGGGTGTCGCTCACCGACCCGGAGGCGAGCCCCCGTCGGCCCTCCCGCTCGCGCTCGCGCTCCATCACCCAGCGCAGCCGCCGCATGCCCGCGCCTTCGGCCGAGGGCGCGCCCCGGCCGCCGATGCCGCCGGCGGAGCAGCAGGTCAGTTGCATCGTCCGCAACCTTCATCTCGCCGACTGTCGCCCGACCCACGCGGCGATCGCCGGCGCGCCGGACCCCGCGGCCCTCGCGGCGCGGCTGACCGGCCGTCCCGTCTATGGACCGCCGGCCGGCGAAGTGGAGGGGAAGGTCTTCTATAGCGGGACGCCGGAACCCCTGATCGTAGTCGAGAGAGAAGAGATTCTCTGACGGTCGGCAGGCTTGAATTTCCCGGCGAGAGGCCTAGATTGTCCCTGCTTATGCTGAAAGTGAGCATAAGTCGGCGGCGGGCGCGACGCCCGGGCCGCCGTTCTTCAGACCTCTGATTTGCTCATATCGAGCATAAGGGTGGGTGGAAATGGCCGACGGCGCGTTCGGACTGACGAAGGAACTGGAGCGGGCGACCGCGCCGGTGTGGGCCAAGGTCAAGGATCACGTCACGCCGCTGGAATGGCCGGCGCAGGCGGCGCTGATCGCCGAGATCAACGCGCTGAAGCGCGAGCGCGACGCCGTCATCCTCGCCCACAATTACATGACGCCCGAAATCTTCCACGGCGTCGGCGACTACGTCGGCGACAGCCTGGGCCTGGCGAAGGAGGCGGCGAAGTCGGACGCGAAGGTGATCGTCCAGGCGGGCGTGCACTTCATGGCCGAGACCTCGAAGATCCTGTCGCCCGAAAAGACCGTGCTGATCCCCGACCTGCGCGCCGGCTGCTCGCTGGCCAGTTCGATCACCGGCGCCGACGTGCGCCTGATCAAGCAGCGCTACCCGGGCCTCCCGGTGGTCACCTATGTGAACACCACCGCCGACGTGAAGGCCGAGACCGACATCTGCTGCACCTCGGCCAACGCCGTGCAGGTGGTCGAGTGGGCCGCGAGGGAATGGGGCGTCGACCGCGTCATCCTGATCCCCGACGAGTACCTCGCCCGCAACGTCGCGGCACAGACCAGCGTCGGCATCATCGCCTGGCAGGGCCGCTGCGAGGTGCACGAGCGCTTCACCGCCGACGACATCGCCGAGATGCGCGCGGCCTATCCGGGGGCCGAGATCCTGGCCCACCCGGAGTGTCCGGAGGACGTGCTGGCGGCGGCGGATTTCGCCGGCTCGACCGCCGCGATGACCGACTATGTGGCCAGCCGCAGGCCGAAGCAGGTGGTGATGATCACCGAATGCTCGATGGCCTCCAACGTCGCCGGCGACGTGCCGGGCGTCCAGTTCATCGGGCCCTGCAACCTGTGCCCGCACATGAAGCGGATCACGCTCGAGAACATCCGCGACTGCCTGGTGAATATGCAGTTCGAGGTGACCGTGCCCGAGGACATGGCCGAACGCGCCCGTCTGGCGGTGCAGCGCATGATCGACCTGCCGCCGCCGGTCGTTCCGGCCCGCTATGACATGATCAAGGCGCGGCATCACGTGGCGGTGGAGCTGATCTGATGCACTACACGCCGCCCGTGCGGGCGGTGGCGAAGGTGGATCGCCGCAGCCTGCGACTTCTCGCCCTCGTGGCCTTGTGGCTGCGCGCGGAAAAGGCCACGTCGGACAGATGAGCGACAGCGAAGCCCCCCGCCGCCCCGGCCCCTGGGATCCCAAGCCGAACGAGGTCCCGCGCGCCCCGCCCGCGCCGGTCGCCCCGGCCCGCGCCGGCGCCGAAGAGCCGCCGCTGGACAAGGGGCAGCATCCGGTCTGGGCCATCGTCTCGACCCTGCTGCTCGGCGGCTTCATCTGGTGGCTGAGCGGCAGCTGGGTGATCGCCGTCGCCGCCATCTGGGGGCTGTTCGTGCACGAGTACGGCCATGTGCTGGCCATGAACCGCCTCGGCATGGGGCCGGCGCGGATCTACATCATTCCCTTCCTCGGCGGGGTGGCGCGCAGCCAGCGCCTGCCGCAGAGCGAGTGGCACGGCGTGCTGGTCTCCCTGGCCGGTCCCGCCTTCGGCCTGCTGGCGGCCATCCCCTTCTTCGCCGGCTTCATCTTCACCGGCCAGGGCGCGTGGCTGCTCGGGGCCGCGATCATCGCCCTGATCAATCTCGTCAACCTGGCCCCGGCGCCGCCGCTGGACGGCTCCAAGGCGCTCGGCCCCGTGTTGGCCCGCATCCATCCCATGCTGGAGCGGCTCGCCATGATCGCCGTCGGCGTGCTCGTGGTCTGGTGGGGGCTGACGACGGGGCGCTTCATCCTCGCGGTCTTCCTCGGCATCGCCCTGATCGGCCACCTGAAGCGGGGCGCCTGGCGGCCCGAAGGCCGCCCGCTGACGGTGCGCGAATCCCTGTCCAGCGTCGGCCTGTTCGTGGCGACCGCCGTCGCCTGCGCGGGCGTCGGCGTGGCGGCCCTCATGCCGCTGGCGGAGGGCTCCCTGCCCGGAGCCCTGTCGGTCGCCGGCGGCTATCTCGGGATCGGCCGTTGACGAGCCGCATCGTCCACGACGGACCGCTGATCGTCGGCGGCGGCCTCGCCGGCCTCTCCGCCGCCCTGGAGACGGGGCCGCGCCAGACGCTGGTGGCCACGCCCGCGCCGTTGCTGCAGGCCTGCTCCTCGGCCTGGGCCCAGGGCGGCGTCGCGGCGGCGCTGACCGCCGCAGACACGCCGGAACTTCATGCCGCCGACACCGCCGCGGCGGGAGGCGGGCTGGTCGATCCGCACGCCGCCCGCGCGCTCACCGCCGAAGGCCAGGCCACGGTCGAGTGGCTGGCCGGCCTCGGCGCTCCGTTCGACCGCGACGCCGCCGGCGGCTTCGCCGTCAGCCGGGAGGCGGCGCACTCCCGCGCCCGCGTCGCCCGCGTCGGCGGCGACGGGGCCGGCCGGGCCATCCTCTCCGCCCTGGTGGCCGCGGTGCGCGCCGCGCCGCATGTGCGGATCTGGGAGGACGCCCGCCTGCGCGGCCTGCTGCAGGACGCCGACGGCCGGGTCCGGGGGGCCATCCTCGAGCGGGGCGGCCGGCTGGTGGAGGTCATCGCCCCGGCGGTGGTGCTGGCCACCGGCGGCGCAGGCGGCCTGTACGCCCGCACCACCACGCCGACCGCCCTGCTCGGCGAAGGCATGGCCCTGGCCTGGCAGGCCGGCGCAGACATCCTCGACCCCGAGTTCGTCCAGTTCCATCCGACGGCCATCGACGTCGGCCTCGATCCCATGCCGCTGGCGACCGAGGCGTTGCGCGGCGAGGGGGCGCGACTGGTGGACCGGACGGGCGCCTTCCTGCTCGGCGAGGCCGCCGACGCCGACCTCGCCCCCCGCGACGTCGTCGCTCGCGCCGTCCACGCCGCCCGCAGCGAGGGGCGGGGCGCCTTCCTCGACGCCCGCTCCGCGGTCGGGGCGGACTTCCCGGAGGCCTTTCCGGCGGTGTTCGCCGCCTGCATGCGCGCCGGACTGGACCCGCGCGAGCAGCCGATCCCCGTGGCCGCCGCGGCCCACTACCACATGGGCGGCATCGCCGCCGATCTCGACGGCCGCACCACCCTGCCGGGCCTTTTCGCCGTCGGGGAGTGCGCCGCCACCCGGGTGCACGGGGCCAACCGGCTGGCCTCGAACTCCCTGCTCGAGGCGGCCGCCTTCGGGCGCCGGACGGGCCGCGCGGCCGCCGCCGGGACCGTCCGCGGGGGGCATATCCTCCCCCCGTCGCCGCCCCCGCCGGACCTCCAGTCCCGCCCCCTGGCGCGCCTGCGGGCGGCCATGAGCGAACTGGCCGGCGTGATCCGCACCGGGCCCGGCCTGACCAACCTGATCGCCACCCTTGACCAGCTCGACGCCGGGCGGGTCCCGGCCCTTCCCTCTGTCGCCGCGCGCTTGATCGCTGAGGCGGCGCTGGCCCGGCGCGAAAGCCGCGGCGGCCACTATCGCGCCGACTTCCCCGAGACCGCGGCCGAAGCCCGTCACACCCGGCTGCACCAGCCGGTTCCCGTCCCCGCCGAATGAGCCCCGAGGTTCGGATGATCCCGTCGCTTCCCGATCTGCTGATCGAGCCGGTGGTGCGCCTCGCGCTCGCCGAGGACCTCGGCCGGACGGGGGACGTCACCGCCCGCGCCTGCATACCGGAGGGCTCGCGCCTGCGCGCGGCCTTCGCGGCCCGTAAGCCGGGCGTGCTGGCCGGACTGGACTGCGTGCGGCTGGCCGTCCATGCGCTCGACCCGGCCGCGACGGTCGCCCCCCGCCTGCGCGACGGTCAGGCCTTCGAGGCCGGCGCGACCCTGGTCGAGGTGGAGGCCGACGCCCGCGCCCTGCTCGCCGCCGAACGCACCGCGCTGAACCTGCTCGGCCGGCTGTGCGGGGTGGCCACCCTAACCCGCGCCTACGTCGACGCCGTGGCCGGAACCGGCGCGCGCATCGCCGACACCCGCAAGACCACCCCCGGCCTGCGCGCGCTGGAGAAGCACGCCGTGCTGTGCGGCGGCGGGCTGAACCACCGCTTCGGCCTCGACGACGCCATCCTGATCAAGGACAACCACGTCGCCGTCTGCGGCGGGGTGGGGGAGGCGGTCCGCCGCGCCCGCGCCGCGGCCGGACACCTGATCAAGGTGGAGGTGGAGGTCGACGGGCTGGAGCAGTTCGACGAGGCCG
>JANJTI010000231.1 GCA_024711185.1 Brevundimonas sp.
CCGAGCGCACCAGGGTGTCGACGATCTCCAGCGCCTGCTCGCCGGCGTCGGGCTGCGACACCAGCAGGTCGTCGAGGTTGACCCCCAGCTTCTGGGCGTAGGTCGGGTCCAGTGCGTGCTCGGCGTCGACGAAGGCGGCCACGCCGCCCTTCTTCTGGACCTCGGCCACCGTGTGCAGGGCCAGGGTGGTCTTGCCCGAGGACTCGGGGCCGAACACCTCGATCACCCGTCCGACCGGCAGTCCGCCGATGCCCAGCGCCAAGTCGAGGCCGAGGGAGCCGGTCGAGACGCTCTCGATCTCGGCGACCACCCCGGCCTTGCCGAGCTTCATCACCGAGCCCTTGCCGAAGGCGCGGTCGATCTGGGCGATCGCCGCCTCGAGCGCACGTTGCTTGTCGCCGTCTTCCTTGCCCACCAGTTTCAGAGCCGCCTGTGACATCGCCTTCGTCTCCCTTGCCATGATTCCCATCTGGTTTCGGGAGAGACCCGCCTGGACCCGCCCCCTCGTTTCGTGAGCGGGACTATGTGCACGGTTTGTTCCGGTTGCCAATATGTTCTTTTCGGCACCCGCGGTCGCTGCGTCCGAATTTGACGTATCGGGTTCAGGTCGTCGGCGTCGAAGCCGTCGGCCGGTCCATGGGCTCGACGAAGCGTCCCGTGGCCGCCGCGCCGGCGCCCAGCGCGAGGATGGCGGCGGCGGCGATCAGCAGCGGACGGCGCAGGCGCACGCCCGGCTCGAGCGGCCGGACGATCATGGCCGCCAGCAGGGCGAGCAGGACCAGCGCGCCCGGCAGGTCCATGCCGACGCCGAGAAAGACCGGATGCCCGAGGCTGATCAGCCAGCCGACGGCGAGGACGGCGGCAAGCGCGACCGGCGCCAGCGACGGCCATCGGGCGAGGCCGGGATCGAGGCTGGCGGCGAGGGCGGCCGCGACGGTCGCGAGAAGGGCCGGCCAGAGGAACAGGAAGGCGGTCGCGGGAGCGGCGGCCTGGGCGGCCGCCCCGAGGACGAGCGCGAGGGCGATCAGGCCGCTCCAGCCGCCCCAGGTCGAACGGGCCGCCATGGCCGGGAAGGCGGACAGGCCGGCGCTGACCGCCGTCGCGCGGGCCAGCACCGGGTCGAAGCCGCCGTAGAGCGTGGCCGCCGCAGCGACGAGCACGACCGCGCCGGCGAGCCACCGCGGGTCCAGCCGCGTACGGCCGCCGACGAGCAGCAGAACGAGCGCCAGCAGGGCGCCCGCCACGCCCGCTTCCAGCCAGGGCAGGCGCGCGAGCAGGACATAGTAGGCGTCGGCGCTCTCCGCCCGGGCCGCCATCGGCCCCCCGAGCAGGCGCACGGCCTGGGCGACGACAAGGCCGGTGGAGAGCAACCACATTCCGTCGACAGCGCCCCGACCGACGTCCGCCGGGCTGAGGCCGGCGCGGGAACGGGCGCGCCAGACGGCGAAGCCGAGCAGGATCGCCGCGGCGCCGAACAAGGCCCAGCCGAGCGCCGGCGGATGCGAAACCACCACCCGCCCGAACAGGTCGGCGTAGACGGCGTCGCCCGCGCGGGCGGGCAGGACCGGCGACCGCAGCAGGGCGTCGGCCGCCTCCAGCGCCTGCGAGCCGATGTGCTGCACGCTGCCGGCGTCGAGTGCCTCCGGCGTGGAGGCGGGGGCGTGGTACTGCTCCGGGCGGCCGATGAAGGCGAGGTTCAGCCCCTGAACGCCCCGATCGCGCGGAACGGTGAAGTCGGTGCCGTTGGGCATTAGCTCGTAGACGAACACCGCCAGCGAATTCGAGGTCACGCCGCCGTCCACCCGCCCTGCGACGCGCGCGAACAGGTCGATGGTCTGCGCATTGCCCCGGCCCGTCTCGAACATCATCGCCCGGCCGCCGCCGCCCCGCGCCTCGAGGTTGACCACCGCGCCGATCCGGTCGCGGAGGGGATGGCCGCCCCAGAAGACCCGGGCCCCGTCGAGGCCGATCTCCTCGGCGTCGGTCAGCAGGACGACGAGGGTCCGGTCGGCCGGGCCGCGGGCGCGGATGGCGCGCACCGCCTCCAGCACAGCGGCCACGCCCGCGGAGTCGTCCGCCGCCCCGGCCGACATGGGCACGGTGTCGTAGTGCGCCATCAGGGCCACGGCGGGCAGGTCCGGGTTGCGTCCGGGCAGGAGGCCGACGAGGTTCGTGGCCGTGAAGTCCGCGGCCGCCGGGTCGCCGCCCATGCGGCGCAGGTAGCGGGCCGCTCCCCGCGAGATCGGGCCGGACTGGGTCGAGGTCTGCAGACCCAGCATCTCCATGCGGCTGAGCAGGAACGCCTGGACGCGGGCGTGCTCGGCCGAGCCGACCGGATGCGGGGCTCGGGCGATCTCATTGACGTCGGCGAGGGCGCGGTGCGCGGAGAAGGCGGTCGCCGGCGCGTCCGCCGGGGCCGGGGCCGGAACCTGCAGCGCCAGCACGGCCAGAAGAAGCGCCAGCGCCAGCGATCCCGTCAGCCAAACAAGCCGCATCCCGCCACCCTCCCCGGTGAAGCGGTCACGCTAGCCTCTGGCGAAGCGCCCGTCACCTCCGGCGCCGGCGCCGGGAACGTGAGGCGGCCGGCGGGAACGGCGACCCGGCGTCGGCCATTTGGGCAACTCCAACCTCTTGATGGAGAGTCCCATGCACACCCCGAACGATCGCGCCGTCCACGTCCTGAACAGCCTGATCGAGACGACGCTGGACAGCGCCCACGGCTACCGCAAGGCGGCGGAAGGCGCCGAGAACCCCGAGTTCAAGGCCATGTTCACCGAACGGGCCGGGAAGAGGGAAGAACTGTCGCGCCGGCTGCAGCAGGAAGTGCGCAGCTTCGGCGGCGAGCCCGAAGACGACCAGTCGCTGATGGGCCGCATCCACAACAAGTTCGCCGAGATGCGCGGCGACCTGATGGGCCGGGACGACAAGGGCGTGATCGACGAGGTCGAGCGCGGCGAGGACGTGATCAAGGCCAAGTTCGAGGCGGCGACCCGCGACGACGATCTGCCCGAGCCCGCACGCCAGCTGGTCATGACCGAGTACGCCTCTATCAAGTCAGACCACGACACCATCAGCGCGCTGAAGCACCGGATGCACTGACGGGCGATTTCCGGGACCAGGGCGATCGTTCCGAAAGGATGGCCGCCCTGCCCGGCGACGACCGACTGACGCGCGAGCGGACCTGCCGCTCAAGGCCTCTGCGCGACTGCTCACGGCCGCCGCCGGCGTTTCGCCCGGCAGAGGTCGCACCACTCGATGTCCGGGCGGTCAGGGTGACGCCGCCACCTGTGTCGCCTGCACGAAATCTGCCGGATGAGCTTCCGAAGCCAGCGCATACTCACCACGCTTCTCGCGTTCCGAAAACCGCACTCTGACTGCAACGTGAAAGGGCCCTGTCCGACCGGCGGACAGGGCCCTCCAGCATCTTACATCGACTGGCGTCAGTCGCTCTCGCTCTCGTCGTCGCTGATGGCGACAGCCGCGGCGACCAGGATGGCCGCGCCCACGATCAGCACGGGAAGCGGCACGCCGGCGAACTCGCTGGCTTCGCCGGCTTCGACGCCGACGCGGTCGCCGACGCGCGCCGCCGCCGAGTTGTTGGCCGCCGCCGCCTGGCCGGCGACGAGCAGAAGACCTGCGGCCAGGGCCGAGACAACCTTCTCCATGATAACCCCTCTCAAAGACAAATCAGCGCCGAAAAACGCCTGCGGCATCGCTTGCACATAAAGGTGAAGAAGTCACGACGATAAGGGCGGCGCCGCCGGAAGTTCGGGCAGGGTGCGGCGCGGCGGCCTCACCGTCGCGTCAGGCCGCCGCCCGCAATGGGGCGGCGGTCGCCGCCCCGGCGACGGCGCCGAGCGGCCGCTCTCCATGATAGACCTCGACACGGAGGGCCGCGGGCCAGGCGCGGGCGATCCCGGCCGCCGCGCCCATCGCCGCGGCGTCGTCGCGGACGTCGAGCACGCAGAGATCGGCGACCGGCTGGTCCGGCGTGACCACAATGCAGAAATAGGAGTCGAACGTCTGGCTCATGGGAGCCGGAGAACTACCGTCGCGCGAAGTCGTTCCTGTGACGGACTCCCGACAAACGTGCGTCAGGCGGCTCGCTTCAGGGCGGCGGGCGACTTGACGAACAGGCCCTGACGACCGGCGACCGGGCGGAAGGCGAGGCTGTCGGCGCCGATCCGCTCTCCCGCGCCGAGGAACAGGCAGCCGTCGTCCACCAGTCGGCGCTCCAGCAGGTCGAGCGTCTGGCCGCGGACGCCCGCCTCCATGTCGTCCAGCACGTGCCGGCAGAAGATCAGGTCGAAGCGCGGCTCCTCCGCCGTCGGCGGCGTCAGGAGGTTGGCGCGCGCGAAGTGGGCGAGGGCGCGAAGCTCGGCCCTGGCGATCCACGCGTCCTCGGCCTGATCGAACCAGCGGAGCATGGTCCCGGCCTTGAGGCCGCGCTGGATCTCGAAGCCGGTGTAGGCCCCGGCGCGGGCCTTCTCCAGCGCCCGCTGCGACAGGTCGGTGGCGACGATCTCCACGGGAGCGCCGACTTCCAGCGCCGCCATGCCGATGGACCAGACCTCCTGCCCCGTCGAACATCCGGCCGACCAGATGCGGATCGGCTGTCCCGCCCGGGCGCGGACCAGGGCGGGGAGGAGCTCTCCCGACAGGGTTTCGAAGGTCGCCCGGTCGCGGCGGAACCAGGTTTCGGGATTGAGCAGGGTCTCGATCACGGCCCAGCCGAGGCTGGCCACCGGTCTGGCCCAGAGGGCGGAAAGCATGGCGTCGACCGACTCGAACCCCTCGCGCCGGGCCACCGGTCCGAGGCGGTGCTCGGCCAGCTTCATGCGGTCGCGCGTCAGCCGATAGCCGGCGCGCGTGGCCATCAGCGACTGGAGGCGGTCGAAGTCCTCGGGCGACATGCAGTCAGACGGCTCCCACCTCGGCGAACTTGGAGCTCAGGATCTCTCCGTCGAACGGCTTCATGACGTAGTCGTCCGCCCCGGCGGACAGGGCTTCGGCGATTCGCTCGGCGCGCGTCTCGATGGTGCAGAACAGCACCTTCGGCCGGTCGCCGCCGGGAAGGGCGCGCAAACGGCGCAGGAAGGTCAGACCGTCCATGACCGGCATCGACCAGTCGAGCAGGATGACGTCGGGCATGACGCCGGCGCAGAACGTCAGGGCCTCCGAGCCGTCGGCGGCCTCGTCGACGTCGAACTTCAGTCCCTCGACGATGCGGCGGGCGACCTTGCGGATGATCCGGCTGTCGTCGACGATCAGACAGGTCCTTGGGGTCACCGGCTTTTCCGTGAACTCAGACTGCGCGAGGCCCGTCCCGCGCACCGCCTCATGATCGGCGCGAGCCGGTTAACGAGTCCTTGGGAAGCGGACTTAAGTCTCAGTTAGGCATGCGGGCGACGAGCGCCACGCGGCCCTCCCCGGCGTCGACCTCGAGCGCCCCGCCGGCGTCCGCGACCGTCAGCCACAGCCAGTAGGGCTGGATCCACTGGCCCGGCAGCCCTTCCACGAGCGGGCGACCCGCCAGCCCGGCCGCCGCTTCCGGCTTCAGCCGCGCCCGCGGACCTTCCGCGACGCCCTCGATCACAAGCGCGTCCGCCTCGCGGCGGGCGGCGGCCACCGCGGTCCCGCCGGACGGCAGCGCGGCCATCGCCAGCCAGGCCAGATTGACGAGGGCGCGGGCCTCGGCGCGGGAAAAGTGTTCGTCCGCGACACGCCAGTCGAGCGCGGCCCGTCCGCCTTCGGTCAGGCCGGCGACGAGGGCTTCCAGCTCGCTCCCGGAGAACCGCTCGGCCGAGGTCGAGGCGCCGAAGGCCACCCGCGCGAAGGCGACCAGGGCGATCATCTTCCTGGCGCTGGCCTCGATCAGACCCATGGCGTCGTCGCGCATGTCCTGGGCGGTCGGGTCTTTCAGCAGATCGAGCCCGGAGCCGATGGCGCCGGCGGGGCTGATGAAGTCGTGGCACAGCTTGCCGGCCACGAGGGCGGCGAGGGCCTGGCCGTCGGGCAGGTCGGGAACGGAGGCGGCGTCGGTCATCGGGTCTTCGCGGTCACAGGACGGGACGCGCCGGACGCTGCCCTGATTTGCCGGTTCTTCAAACCGCCCGGATGCTCTATCGCACCCGCATGCGTAACCGATTGTCCGAAGATCTCGCCTCCGGCGTCCTCGCCGAGGCGCTGGCCGACATCGCCGAAGCGGCGGCCGACGTCATCCTGCCCTACTGGCGCAATGACGTGGTCGCCGCCACCAAGGCCGACGACAGCCCCGTGACCCTTGCCGACCAGCAGGCCGAGGCGCTGATCCTGGCCCGCCTGGCCGAACGTTGGCCGGACATTCCGGCGGTGGCCGAGGAGGCGGTGGCGGAACACGGGGCTCCGGAGCATCCGGGCGAGTGGTTCTGGCTGGTGGACCCGCTGGACGGCACCCGCGGCTTCGTCCAGGGGCGCGAGAGCTTCACGGTCAACATCGCCCTGGTCCACGGCGAGGCGCCGGTCGCCGGGGTGGTGACGGCGCCGGCGACCCGGACGACCTGGCGCAGCGGGCCGGCGGGAGGCGGGGCCTTCCGGCGCCGCTTCGGCGATCCCTGGCAGGCGATCCGGGTGCGCCAGCGGCCAGCGGCGCCGGTGGCGCTGCTGAGCCACAGCATGAGCGACGAGGAGGCGGAGCGCCTGGCCGGACGACACGGCTGCACCGCCTGGCAGGGGACGGACTCCTCGCTGAAATTCTGCCTGATCGCCGAGGGACGTTTCGACGCCTATCCGCGCTCGGGACCGACCTCGGAGTGGGACACGGCGGCCGGACAGGCGGTGCTGGAGGCGGCCGGGGGGCGGGTCATGGCCGAGGACGGCCAGCCGCTGCGCTACGGCAAGCCCGGCTGGCTGAACGGCGGCTTCGTGGCGCTGGGGGGTTAGGCCGCGCGAGGCGCGAGGCCGGAGAGCACGCGGGCGGCCCGGTCGGCGAGCGCCGCGGCGCCTTGCTCCCGCGCCGTCTCCCGGGCCTCCGTCAGCACCAGGCCGACGGCCCTCGGCTCGGCGCCGGTGAGACGCGACCGCGCCAGGGCGATGCGGGCCATGGCGATCTGGTCGGCGGCCCAGTCCAGCGGCTGCAGCGGCTCGGCCGCCGTCAGCCGTCGGCGGACCATGGCTTCCAGGGCGGAGAGAGCGTCGAGGTCGCCCACGGCCTCGGCCAGCGCCGTCTCGGCCGCAAGACGGCGCTCGCGCGCAAGGGCGCCGAGCAGCAGGCCGGGCTGGCGGCCGAGGGCCTCGGCCTGGCGGAGGCTGGCGAGGGCCGGGGCGCCGTCGGTGCGGGCGAGAAAGACCGCCAGCCAGTCCAGCGGGCTGTGATCGGGCGTGAACTGGTCGGCGGCGGCCTCGAACAGGGCGCGCCCCTGCAGGGCGGCCGCCTCGTTGTCGGCGAGGGCCGCGAGCGCCGCCATGCCGGCGCCGGCGAGGGCGAGGGCGCGCGCGCGGGTCAGGGGCCGCTGGTCGGGCGAGGCCGTTTCGATCAGCGCGCGCAGGTCGCGGCCGGCCTGGTCGAGCAGTCGCGCGTCGCGCCGCGCGACGCCGGCCTCGAGACCCAGGGCCGCGCGCTCGAGGCGCAGCTCGTCGCTGGCCGGTGCGGGCAGCAGACGGCCGGCGCCGTGCAGGGCCGCGTCGAGCAGGGCCGCCGCGTCGAGCAGGGCGGGGGTCTCGCCGGACAGGCGGGCGCGACGGGCGCTGAGCCGCGCGTGCAGACTGGCGGCGGCGCAACGGGTCGCCGGCCGCTCGGCCGGGGCCGTCTGGACATCCGAAAGGGCGGCGGTCAGGGCGGCCGGACCGCCGAACAGGTCGAACCGCAACAGGTGGATCTCGCCGGACTCGATCGCAGCCGCGGCCGTCTGGTCGGGGGTGGAGGTGTGCCGCGCTGCGTCCGAGGCCGCCGCGGCGGCGTGGTCGAGACTGACCTTCGAGCCTGTCCGGCGGGCGTGCTCGCGCCACAGGCCCGAGGCCCGCAGCCAGCTTGCGAAGGGGCGGGCGCAGGACACCCGGCCGGCGTCCACGGACTCGCGCCGCGCCTCGATCTGGACGAGGTCGGCGCCGACGAGCTCGAGCCAGCCCAGATCCTCGCTCTCGCGGGCGTTCTCGAAGAGCTTCCTCAGATCCCTGCCGAACTCGAACATGCGCAGCCGTGCTCCGGTCGTCCCGCTTCGGGACGGACGTGTCATCCCCGGCAGGTCAGGAGCAAACGCAGCGCCGCGCCGTCGGTTCGGTGCGGGCGGCCCGTTCAGCCCAGGCGAGGCGTCCGCTCGCGGCAGCGTTGCAGCTCGGCGGCGACCTCGGGGGCGCGGGAAGTCAGTTCGCCCACGGCCCGGATGCGGGCGCGGGTCTGGTCGGCCTCCGCGGCCGTGGCGGCCCGTCCGCTGGCTTGGGCGACCTGGATCGCCGTCAGCGACCAGTACAGGGCCGCGTCGTACAGAAGCCGCCCTTCGCGGCTTTCTCCGCCCTCCAGTTCCGAAGCCGCCTGGGTGAGACCGGCGCAGCGCACGACAGCCTCGTACGACATCGGGCGGACGGCCTGACCGGCAGCCAGCGTCAGCACGGCCGTGAGGGCCAGCGCGACCATCGTATCCTCCACGACGCCCACCGTCCGGGACAGAAAACCACGCTCCGGAGGTGAGGAAAAGCCGCCGTCTGCTCGTCAGGGTGAAGATGTCGGTAACCCCGAGCCCCTAGGTGTGTCCGCGGTCAGGGGAGGGGAGCGATGGATCTCGACCACAGGATCGACGAGGCGAACCGGCGGGTGTTCATGACCATCGGCGAGGGCGCCAGCGGGGCCGCGACCTCGCGCTACATCGCCGCCCTCGCCGCAGAACGGCCGGAACTGGCCGGCTGGGACTGGATCCAGGACATCCGGCTGAGCACCGGCGAGGTCGACAACGCCGACATCGAGGCCGTGGCGCGCGCCTTCGGCTCCACCGGGCCGTGCTGGACGGTCTTCGTCAGCCACGATCCCAATCTGCGCCTGTGGTGCAAGGTCATGGACGGCATGTTCGAG
>JANJTI010000367.1 GCA_024711185.1 Brevundimonas sp.
GCCTGCACCAGCCGCTCGCTCTCCGCGTCCAGAGCCGAGGTGGCCTCGTCGAGCAGCAGGATGTGCGCGTCGCGCACCAGCGCCCGCGCGATC
Source organism: Brevundimonas sp. (assembly GCA_024711185.1). Classification (GTDB taxonomy): domain Bacteria; phylum Pseudomonadota; class Alphaproteobacteria; order Caulobacterales; family Caulobacteraceae; genus Brevundimonas. The sequence continues at coordinate 94 of JANJTI010000367.1, forward strand.
GCCAGCCGCTGGCGCTGGCCGCCCGACAGGCTCTTGCCGCGCTCGCCCAGCGGCGTGTCGAACCCCCCGGGCAGCGCCTCGATGAAGCCCAGCGCCTGGGCCTCCGCGGCCGCCGCGCGGACCTCGTCGTCTGTGGCGGCCTCACGTCCGAAGCGGATGTTCTCGGACGAGGAGCCCGAGAACAACGGCGCCTCCTGGGAGACCCAGGCGAAACGGCTGCGGACCTCGGCCGGATCGGCGCGGCGGACGTCCACTCCGTCCACCGCCACCACGCCCGATTGCGGATCGTAGAAACGCAGCAGCAGCCGGAACACCGTGCTCTTGCCCGCCCCGGAGGGGCCGACCAGCGCGACCGTTTCGCCGGGCCGCACCGTCAGGGAGAAGCCCTTCAGCGCCGGCAGGTCGGGCCGGCCGGGATAGCTGAAATGCACCCCGGACATGGACACCTCGCCGACGGGCGGGCGCGGCAGCGGCTGGGGCTCGGCGGGCGCGGCGATGGCCGCCTCGCTGCGCATCAGCTCGTCGATCCGCTCCATTGCGCCCGCGGCCTTCTGCACGTCGCCCCAACTTTCGCCGAGGGCGCCCACCGCCCCGGCGGCGAAGACGGACAGGAGAACGAACTGCAGCAGCGCGCCGGGGCTCATCCGCCCGGCGATCACGTCCATGGCGCCCAGCCAGAGCACCAGCGTCACCCCGCCGAACATCACCACGATGATCATGGCGGTCATCAGCGCCCGGGCGCGCATGCGCACCAGCGACGCGGCGAAGGCGGCTTCGACCGCCTCGCCGAACCGGGCGACGGCGCTGCGGGCGCGGCCGAAAGCCTGCACCGTCTCGATGGCGTCGACGCTCTCGCCCGCGAAGCCCACCGCCTGGGCGAAGCGATCCTGGGTCGCCACCGTCAGCTTGCGCACCTGCCGGCCGAAGATGAACAGCGGTCCCAGCAACAGGGGCACGACCAGCAGCACCAGCCCCGTCAGCTTGGGGCTGACGATGAAGAGCAGGATGGTCCCTCCGATCAGCGTCAGGAAGTTCCGCACCGCGTACGAGATCGAGGTGGTCATCAGCGTCTCGACCAAGGCGATGTCCGTGGTCAGCCGTGACAGCACCTCGCCCGTGCGCATGCGGGCGTAGAAGGCCGGATCCAGCGTCAGCACCCGGTCGAACAGGCCCTTGCGGAGGTCCGCGACCACCCGTTCGCCGGTCTTGGTGACATAGAAATAGCGCACCGCCGTCGCGACGCCGAGGAACAGGGCGACGCCGCCGAGGAGCAGGAACCACAGGTTCAGCCGCGCGCCTCCGTCCGCGAAGCCATGATCGATGGCGCCACGCGCCGCAGCCGTCAGGCCCAGCGAGGCGGCTGTCGACATCACCAGCCAGAATCCCGCCATCGCCAGGTGCCCCCTGTGCCGGAGCGCGTAGGGCAGCAGTCGCGCGAGGGGCCGGATGTCGCGCCGCTTCTCGCGGCGGGCGCCGGCGTCGGCCATCTGCTCCGCCAGCAGCGCGCCGGCGCCCGGTCGGCCGCGCCGGTGGGCGGCATCGGCGGCGGGGGCGGTCGGATCGGTCATCGGCGCGCCTCTTGCCCCGGAAAGCCCCCCGGTGTAAACGCCGCCGCTCATTCCCGCCGCCTCCCGGCGGGTTTCTCATTTTTCGCGCATGGACGGTCGGCATCGTCACCGCGCAGAGACGGAACGACGACAATGAAGGCGGACATCCACCCCGACTATCACTTCATCACGGTCACGATGACGGATGGCACGACGTATCAGACGCGCTCGACCTACCAGAAGGAAGGCGCCACCCTGAACCTCGACATCGATCCGCTGACGCACCCCGCGTGGACCGGCGGCAACCAGCACCTGATGGACCGCGGCGGCCGGGTCTCGCGCTTCAACAACAAGTTCGCGGGCTTCATCAAGAAGTAGGACCGTCCGGGGTCTGGCTTTCCCGCCACACCGCTGCGGCAAGACGATCACGAAGGCGTCGGTCTCCGGACCGGCGCCTTTCTGTTTGGCCGGAACGCCGATAACATTCCCGGCGTTGGATTTTCGGGGCGTGGGCGTGGTGTCCGTGCGGCGGAAGACGGACGAAGAGCGAGCGTGATGAACCGACGGCAACTGGGTCTGGGCGCGGCGACGGCGGCGCTGGCTTCCGCTGTGGGTCTCGCCGCGCAGGCGCAGACCCGCGATCCCGCCGCCGTCGCCTTCTATGACAGCTTCAACGACCGGCTGGCCCGCCTGCCCGCCACCCTGCAGCCGGACGTGCGGGCCTTCTACGAGATGAACGGCTGGCGGCCGGTGTGGACCGAGCCGCGGCGGCGCGCCCTGATCGCGGCGGCAGCCCGCGCCGAGCGGCATGGCCTGTCCCGGGACGACTTCTTCACCTCCCTGGATCGGAACGGCGGCGACCCGGCTGGTCTGGAGATGGCCGCCACGGCCGCAGCCCTGGGCTACGCCCGCGTCCTGTCCGAAGGCCGGGTCCGACCCGAGACGGTCGAGGATCTCTGGGAGATGCAGAAGAATCGGGTCGACCTGCCGGTCGGCCTGAACGAGGCCCTCGCCGGCGATCGGCTGGTCGACTGGCTCGAAGCGCTCGCGCCCACCGACATCGGCTACTCCAACCTGTCCGCCGGCTATGTCCGTTATCGGCGCCTGATCCAGCAGAACGGCGGCTGGCCCGCGTTCCGCATCGGCGCCAACATCGAACCGGGGGACAGCGATCCGCGCGTTCCCGTCCTGATCCAGCGTCTGGTCGCCGAGGGCGATCTCGACGCCGCGGCCGGCGCCCGGCTGGCGGCCATGGGCAATGTCTACGGTCCGGAGCTGCAGGCGGGGGTCCGGAGCTTCCAGACCCGCCACGGCCTGGTCGCCGACGCGCGCATCGGGACCGGGACCCAGCGCTCCCTGTCCGCCTCGGCTGAAGACCGCGCGCGCCAGATCGCGCTCAACCTCGAACGCCGCCGATGGCTCAAGCGGGACGTCGCGCCGGAGC
>JANJTI010000318.1 GCA_024711185.1 Brevundimonas sp.
CTCTGGAGAAAAAGGGAAGGCGCGCCTTCTAGCCCGGATGGTCCGGGGCGGCAAACGCCTCCGCCGGCCTAGAAGCGGTAGGTCAGGCCGACGCGCAGGTTCCGCCCCGGCAGCGGCGCGATGTCCTTCTGGAAGCTGGCGTGCTCCCGCGCCTCGGCGTCGGTCAGGTTGTGCACCTCGGCGAACAGGCTGACGTCGCGGCCGGCGAACGGCCGCACGGCCCCTTTCAGGTTGACCAGGGTGTAGCTGTCGGTCGGTCGCTCGAAGGCGGCGGTGCGGTCCTGCTCGCCGACGTGGCGCACCTCGAGCCCCGCGTCGAAGCGGCGTGAGGTCCAGTCGAGCCCGGCGGTGACGGACCACGGCGGAATGCGGGCGACGGGTCCCAGATCGGAGGACGCCCGCACCCAGTCGGCGGCGCCGGTCAGGGACAGGCTGCGATCGCCGTCCTCCCACAGTCGCACCTCCGCCTCGGCCTCGAACCCGCGGAAGCGCGCGTCGGTCTGGACGTACTCGAACACCGGCAGACCCGAGTCCGCGTCCTCCTCACCCGTGGGCCGGAGGTCGATGAAGCCGTCGTAGTTGGCCTGGTAGACGTGCAGATCGGCCTCGAAACGGCCGGCGGCGAAGTGCATCGTGCCTTCGATGGAGGTGGCGACCTCGCTGTCCAGGTCGATGTCGCCGACCTCGAAGGCTCCGGTGGCGGCGTGCGGCCCCTCGGCGAACAGCTCGACCTCGCTCGGCGCCCGCTCGTTGCGCGCCGCGCTCAGGCCGAGGAACCACGCGTCCGAGGGCCGCAGGAACACCCCGGCCGAAGCCGAAATGCTGGTGAAGTCGCGTTTCGCCGCGGCGCTCTCCAGCGACCGCTCGTCGATGCGCAGCCCGCCCTCGACGCCCAGGTCGCCGCGGTCGTAGCGTTGCACGGTGTACAGGCCCTGCTCGGCGATCTCGGTGCGCGGCACATAGGCCTCGTCGCCGACGGCGTCGAAGGTCCGGTCCAGCAGCTGGATCCCGACCACGCCCTGCCAGCCGTTGCGTTCGCGCTGGATCAGCTCCAGCCGGCCCTCGGCGCCCTCGGAGAAGAACTGCGTCCCGACCTCGTCGCCCTCGAACTCGGTGTGGGCGTAGTCGGCCCAGCCCGCCGACAGGCGGGCGGCGCTGAACGGGCCCGCGTCGAACCTCAGTTCCCCGCGCAGGTCGTAGCGGGTCTGCTCCAGCCCGATCGAAACCCCTTCCTCGCCGTGCCCGGCCTCCTCCTCCTCCTCGTGGTCCTCGTCCCCGTGGGCGTGGCCGGGAACGCCGTAGGTGGTGTCGACGTGCTTGACCGAGGCCCCGATGTAGCCGCGCGAGCCGATCCAGCTCAGGCCGGCCCCGACCTGGTCGAGCTCCACGAAGGTGTTGGCGACCGAGCGCTCCTCGCCGGGCTCCTCGCCCTCCTCGGCCAGCAGGCGCGCGGACTCCGGGTAGACCGGCACGTCGTAGTCCGAGGCGTCGCGGGTGAAGCCGTCGAGGCTGAAGACGAGGGGTCCGGCGTTCGCCTTCAGTCGGGCGCCGAAGCTGCGCCCGTCGTCGACGGTCGAATACTGGGCCGAGACGTGGCCGTCGACGCCGCCCTCGGCCGGCTCGGTCGGGATGCGGTCGTCGATGATGTTGACCACCCCGCCGATGGCCGAGCCGCCGAACACCAGGGTCGAGGGGCCGCGGACGATTTCGATGCGCCGGGCCTCGGCCGGATCGACCGCCACCTGGTGGTCCGGCGACACCGAGCTGGCGTCGATCAGACCCAGGCCGTTGGTCAGCACCTGCACCCGCGGGCCCGAGAGGCCACGGATCACCGGTCGGCTGGCCCCCGGCGAGAAGGCGGTGCTGCGCACCCCGGGCAGGCCGCTGACCAGATCGCCCAGCGTCGCCGCGGGCGCGACCGCCAGCGCCTGCTCGTCCAGCACCTCCACGGCCAGAAGGCTGGCGCGATCGGTGACGCCGAACGGCGTGCCGGTGACGATCACCTCGCCGAGGTCGGCGGGCTGACCGGAAGCCCGGTCCTGGGCGGTCACAGCGGCGGCGAGGACGGCCCAGGCGGGCGCGGTGAGGAGGAGGGCTCGAGCGGTTTTCATGGTTTGGGTGTTATGAGATAACATCACAGAACGTCAAGCGCGAACGTTGCGGCGGCGCAGCGAAGGTCTTAGGTCGAAGCCATGGGCGACGCCTGCCATCACCATCACGACGACGGGCCGCCGACCGCCGAGGCGGTATCGGGCGCGCTCGCCGCCGCCGACGCCCGCCTCACGTCCGAGGGCGAACGCATGACCCCGGCCCGGCTGCGCGTGCTGGAGCTGCTCCTCGCGGCGGGCGAGCCGGTCAAGGCCTACGACCTGATCGCCCGCTTCGGCGAGGACGGGCAGCCGGCCAAGCCGCCAACCGTCTACCGGGCCCTGGAGTTCCTCGAGCGCAAGGGGCTGGCCCACCGCATCGCCTCGATCAGCGCCTATGTGGCCTGCACGGAGGGCGGCCCGGCCCACGCCGCCGCCTTCCTGATCTGCGATTGCTGCGGGGCCACCGCCGAGGTGACCGCGCCCCTGGCCGGGGCGCTGGACCGGGCGGCGCGGGAGGCCGGCTACGACATCGTCCGCACCACCGTCGAGGCGCACGGCCGCTGCCCCGCCTGCCGCATCGCGGCCGACGCCGCCTGAACTGGCGCGGGTGGGTTCGCGCGCCTATCTGCCCGGCATGGACGCCCTCCGGCTGACCCAGCCCCGTCGCCTGACCCTGCCGGTCGCCAGCCGGTGGGGCGGGGGGCGGATGGCCGTGCTCGATTTCGGCGACCCCGACCGGCCGGCGGACCTCGTCTTCGCCCACGCCAACGGCTTCAACGCCATGACCTACCGGACCCTGCTCGGACCGCTGTCGGGCTCGCTGCGGGTCTGGGCCCCGGATCTGCGCGGCCACGGCGCCACCGCCCTCCCGGCCGAGCCGCGCGGCCGCCGGGGCTGGGC
>JANJTI010000334.1 GCA_024711185.1 Brevundimonas sp.
CCGTGCTGATGTCGGGCCTCGACTACGAACGCGCCGTCCTCTCCGCGGGGCCGCTGGGCATCATGCAGGCGGCGCTGGACGTGGTGCTCCCCTACGTCCGCGAGCGCAGGCAGTTCGGCAAGGCGATCGGCTCCTTCCAGCTGATGCAGGGCAAGATCGCCGACATGTACGTGGCCCTGAACTCGGCCCGCGCCTACGTCTATTCGGTGGCGCGCGCCTGCGACGCCGGCCTGACCACCCGCTACGACGCCGCCGGCGCCATCCTGCTCGCCTCGGAGAATGCGGTGAAGGTCAGTCTGGAGGCGGTGCAGGCCCTAGGCGGCGCCGGCTACACGAAAGAGTGGCCGGTCGAACGTCTGGTCCGCGACGCCAAGCTCTACGACATCGGCGCCGGCACCAACGAGATCCGACGCTTCCTGATCGGGCGGGAGCTGCTGGGCGGCTAGGAACCGCGGGCGGGCTGGCAGGTTCTTCCCGGGAGGAGATCGCCAATGCCCGCCAAGTCCGCCGCCCAGCAGAAAGCCGCCGGAGCCGCCCTGTCGGCCAAGCGCGGCGATACGCCGAAGTCGGAGCTCAAGGGGCCGTCAAAGTCGATGGCCGAGTCGATGAGCGAGAAAGAACTGGAGAAGATGGCCAGCACAAGCCGCAAGGACAAGCCGGAGCACAAGTCGGACGACTGACCCGCCGCCCGGGCGGGGCGGCCGCCGCCGGATGTGGATGTTTGTTAAGTGGCGCTTGCGCCCCGACGTGCATAGATCGCCGTTACACCTGTCCAGCCGAGCCGTCGCCCGATGCCCGACTATGACTATCAGAGCGACACCCGATCCTTCTCGCAGGTGATCGAGGACATCGGTCGCAAGGACGATCCCCGGCTCTATCTCGGCGAACTGGTCGACGCCTTCGGGGAGCGCGGCTTCGGCGCGCTGATGCTGTTCTTCGGCCTGCTCAACATCGCCATCGGCATCATCCCCGGCACAACCACCATACTTGGCGCGCCGCTGCTGCTGATGGGCCTGCAGCTGGCGATGCGCACCGATCAGCTCTGGCTCCCGCGCTGGGCGATGAAGCGCTGGATCGAGCGCAAGGCCTACCGCGAAGGGGTGGAGAAGGTGCTGCCGCGCGTCCGCATGGTCGAGCGACTGTCGCGTCCGCGGCTTCATATGATGACCAGCGAACTGTCCGAGATACTGATCGGCGTCGCCACCTTCGCCCTCGCCTGCATTCTGGTGCTGCCTATCTGGGGCGGCAACCTGGTGCCGGCCCTGATCATCTCGACCTTCGGCTTCGGATTGATGCAGCGGGACGGTCTGGTTGTGCTGGTCGGCTGGCTCGGCGTGGTCGGCGTAGGCCTGTTCATCTGGCTGGCGTGGGAACTGGTCAGCACCGCCTTCAGCGCACTCTTCCAGATGACCGGCATGGCGTGAACGCGAGACGCCGGAGAGGTTTCCCTCCCCGGCGCCTGCGAGAGCCTGACGTGAATCAGCCGCGGAACAGCGACAGGACCAGCTGCGGCGTCTGGTTGGCGATGCCCAGCGCCTGAACCCCCAGCTGCTGCTTGGTCTGCAGGGCCTGGAGCTTGGCGCTTTCCTTCGCCAGATCGGCGTCCACCAGATTGCCCACTCCCGCCTCCAGCGCGTCCGACAGCTTGCCGACGAACGTGATGTGGGTGGAGAGCGCCTTCGACTTGGTGCCCAGCCGCGCCAGCGCGCCCGAGACCGTGTCGATCGAGGCCGTGACGTCCGCCAGGGCGGCCGTCGCGTCCGACAGGGTGGCGATCGTCTGCGTCGCCGCGACCGAGACGTTGGTGCTGCCCAGAGCCATGACTTCGGCGGCGACAGTGAGCGTCGACGTGCCCTGGGCGTTGGCCAGAGCCTGGAAACCCGTCGCGCCGGTCTCAAGCAGGTTGACCCCGTTGAAGACGGCGTTGGAGGTGACCGAGGCGATCTGGTCGCGCAGGGCGACGAAATCCTCGTTCAGGGCGGCGCGGGCCGCGGTCAGGAGCGACGCATCAGTCGCTGCGAGAGCCTTCTCCTTCATCTGGAGCAAGAGGTCGGAGACCGTCTCGCCCGCCGCCAGCGCCACGTCGACCGCGGCGACGCCACGGTCGAGCGACTGTTTCACCGCGCTCAGCGCCCCGATCTCGGCTCGTTGGCCCTGGGCGATCGCCCAGATGGCCCCGTTGTCCTTGGCGTTCGCCACAGACTTGCCGGTGTTGATCCGGTTCTGCGTCGTCGCCAGCTGGGCGTTGGTTGCGTTCAGGTTCTGGAGCGCGATCATCGCGCCCACGTTGGTGTTGACCGACATGACCATCGGCTGTTCCTTCCATTCTGGTCGGGTGGTTAACGGCCTTCTGGCCGTCGAACCGGTTCTGGTTCGCGCACGGCGACGCAAGAACCGGACCGCGCTCAGAGCGAAGGAAATCTGCGCCTTATCAGCCAGTTAGGGTCACGACACGGCTGCGGGACAGGGCAGGATCCGCCCCGGTCGGACAGAACTGCCCAGTCCTCGGGGATCAGGCCGCCTGGGCCGGCGCGCCCGGGCCGGCGAGCCCCTGCATGATCATGCGGTTGATGTCGATCAGCGCCTCGAAGTCGTCCTCGCCGCGCATCACCGCCGAGGAATGCCGGCCCACGAAGAGGCTGATGGAGATGATCCGCGCCCGCAGGGCCTGGTCCATGCCGTTGTCCGGGCTGGCGCAGTCGGTGGCGAGCGCCGACCACAGGCGCCGGTTCCAGTCGAGGGCGTCGATGCGGGTGGCGATGTCCGATGCATCCACAGTGGCGGCGTGCATCAGCGCCCGGGTCACCTGCCCGAACAGCCGGTATTCCATCTCACGCGGGTTCTCAGCCCGGGTGGCCGCCGCCTTGTACGCCTGAAGCGACATTCGCCAGACCTTCCTCGTAATCCACTATCTTTCGGGCCGCCATCAGGGCCTTGTAGTACTCGCGGCCCATCACGAATCGGGAGGCGGCGACGCAGTCCGCCAGAACGGCCGGGTTCCGCGTCGCGCCCATGAACTCGGTCAGGCGCAGGGCGAACTCGTCGTAGAGCTTCGGCGCCGCGCCTTCGTCGAGGTACATCATCATGACAGGGAAATAGATCCGCTTCGCGGGCGTGTTGGCGTCCTCCGGCTGGAGAATGTCCTTTTCGCGCAGGACGCTCGCCTTGTTCTGCAGGATCAGAACGCCGCGGCGGTCGCCGTTCTGGACGACGGCCCCGTTCAGGACGAATTTTTCGCCCGGCTTGAGCGACAGCTTCAGCGGCATCTCGGCGGGTTCCCCTCGAGCCCGGCCGAACGTTAGGAAGCCGGGAACGAACGCAGGTTAAACAGACGTGGTTAACCGTCTCTTGTGACCCCGTCCGTGAGGCTCGCCCCACCGCCGGAGGAACCGCTGATGTCCGCAGCCGAGATAGCTCCCGAACAGATCCATGCCTTCGCCCCGGTGGCGCAGGGGGTCGCCGGCGACGCGGCGTCGGCCGACGCCCTGAATCGACTGAACCGGCGCCTCGCCGGGCCGAAGACGGCGAAGGTGCAGCGAAAGGTCGTGGAGAAGCTGAAGGCGGCTCTGGCGGCGGTTCGTACGGGCGATTTCGACCTGGGCGGCCGCCGCGCCATCCAGGCCCTGCAACTGGACGAGACGAGCGGGGTGGCCTGGCACGTGCTCGCCATCTGTCGCGAGAAGTCCGGCGCCTTCGGCCAGGCCCTGCAGGCCTACGAGGCGGCGCTGAAGCTGCTGCCCGAGGAGACGGACATCGCCCAGGACCTGGGCCGCCTGGCCCAGCAACTGGGCTACCTGGAGATCGCCGAAAAACTGCTGCTCAAATACCTGGCGGTCCGGCCCGGCCACATCGAGGCGACCAACAATCTCGCCTGCGTCCAGCGGGACCAGAAACGCTATGGCGACGCCGTCGAGACCCTGAAGGCGCTGCTCGCGGTCGAGCCTGCGTCGCCGGTGCTGTGGAACACCTTGGGCACCGTGCTGAGCGACCAGGGCGACATGGCGACGGCGCTGACCTTCTTCGAGGAGGCGTTGCGGCTGAACCCGGCCTTCGCCAAGGCGCGCTACAACCGGGCCAACGCCCGTCAGCCGATGGGCGATGCGGCCGGGGCGCTGGAGGACCTCGAAGCGGCCCTGCCCGGCGCCGAGAGCCCCTACGAAAGGGCCATGATGAACATGGCCCGGGCGCTGCTGCTGATGGCCCTCGGCCGGATTCCGGAGGGCTTCGAGGCCTACGAGGTGCGCCTCGACCGGAATCTGCCCGACGCCATGCGGCCCGTGATCGACGCCCCGCGGTGGGACCCGTCCCGCGAGGACCTTCGCGGCAAGCGCCTGCTGATCGTGGGGGAACAGGGCATCGCCGACGAGATGGTGTTCGGGACCTGCATCGGCGACGCCGCCGAAGCCGTCGGGCCCGAGGGCAAGGTGTTCCTCGCCGTGGAGTCGCGACTGGTCGGCATGTTCCAGCGGGCGTTTCCCGGAATCGAGGTCGGGGCCCACCGGTCGGTCAAGCTGGAGGGACGCATCACCCGCTATGTGCCTTTCGTCGAGGATCTGGAGGGCGGCGTCGACTGCTGGACGCCCATGGCCTCGCTACTGGCGGTGTTCCGCCCGACGCTCGACCGGTTCCCGGATCGCCGCGGCTATCTGCCGCCCGAGACCGAGCGGGTGGCGCGCTGGAAGGCCGAACTGGAACGACTTGGGCCGGGACTGAAGGTCGGCCTGCACTGGAAGAGCCTGGTCCTGAACGGGTCGCGGGCGCGCTACTTCTCCGACTTCGAACGCTGGAAGCCCGTGCTCACCACGCCGGGAACCGTGATGGTCAACCTGCAGTGCGGCGACGTGTCCGCCGATCTCGAGGCGGCGGAGGCGGCGGGCGTTCGGATCTGGACGCCGCCGATCAACCTGAAGGACGACCTGGAGGACGTGGCGGCCCTGTCGACCGCGCTCGACCTGGTGATCGGGCCGGGCATCGCGGGGACCAACCTGGCGGCGGCGGCCGGAGCCGACACCTGGATGATCACCGCGCCCGACGACTGGCATTTCCTCGGAACAGACCGGTATCCCTTCTACCCCCATCTGCGCTTCTTCCGACGGGAGGCATTCGACGAATGGGAGACGACGATCGGCAGGATCCGCACCGCGCTCGAGGCGCTCGCGACGGCGGCCGCCAGCGGGCGGAACGCCGCCTGACCGGGAGGCGTTGATCGGGCGAAGGAGCTTCGCCATGCCCGAGATCGACGACAACGGACCCGACGACCAGGACTTTTCGGAGGTCTTCGACGAGGACAATTTCGACGAGGCGGACGGCGGCGCGCCGACCAACGAGTTCAAGACCTTCGAGGAACTGCCTGAAGTCCTGGACGTGACCCGCGCGGTCGGCGACGGCGAGGACGAGGAGTCCGACGAGGATCTCGAGACCATCGACGAGGCTGATCTGGATATCGACGACGAGTTGACGGCGACGGGCGTGGAGCCGGAAGCGGACCCGCTCTACGGCGTCGACAGCCCCCGCGTCACCGAGATCGACGCCGGCGGCGGCGACCTGCGCACCCACGACGAGGTCGAGCTGGTCTACGCCGGCCTGATGGAGGACGTGCGCGGGGCTCAGGCCAGCGCCGCCCATTGGGAGGCGAAACGCCTCTCGGACGACGACATCGCCGATCTGGGATACGGCCCCGACGGCGACGAAGACCATCCCTCGAGCTGAGGAGCGACCATGACCAGCAACCTGCCGCACGGCCACAACCCCGACCACCAGCAAGCGCCGGCCGACGACGTGCCCTACGCCCGCAAGGCGGAGCGCGAGACCGGCAAGCCGGACCAGCTCTGCGAGGAGGAGCGCAAGGCGGAGAACCGCCAGGAAGCCCTTGTCGACGAAGGGGTCGAGGAAACGTTTCCCGCCAGCGACCCGGTGGCGGCCAAACGGATCACCTGATCGCCCCGCGGATCGACGCCCCGACCGCCCGAAGCGGGTCGAAAATGTCGATTCAGGGGAAAAGCGCGAAAAGCTGTATTGTGAAGACATTGTCTCGCCCGCCTGCGCGGCAGGTGGGCGCAGGCGAGTTCGCGTCAGGCGACGGGAGCGGCCGCTGTCTCACGGGATTCACGCTGTCAAAGACGGTCTCCGGAAGAGACGCTGCACCTTCGCACGCCCCCACGTCAGATACGGACGCACGCCCGCGGCGTCCTTTCCTCGCGAGGGTCAGAAGGCGCCCCTTGTCTCGACAGGGGGCGACAGGGAAGGTCTCCAGAGTCCCGCTTTTTCTGTCAGCCCTTGAGCCGCCAGGTCGCCCCGTGCGGCCCGTCCATCACCACGACGTTCAGGGCGTTCAGGCGGTCGCGGATACGGTCGGCTTCGGGCCAGTCCTTCGCAGCCCGGGCGGCGGCGCGTTGTTCGAGCAGCGCCTCGACCTCGATCCGCAGCTCCGCCGGCACATCGCCTTCGAGCCAGGCCGCCGGATCGCTCCGGAGCACGCCGAGGAGGGCGGCCGAGGCGATCAACCGCCCCTTCGCCAGCGCGACGGCGGCCAGATCCCCGGCGGTCATGCCCCGCTCGATCTCGCTGGACAGGCCGAACAGGACGGCCATTGCCCCGGGCGTATTGAGATCGTCCTCGACGGCCTTGAGGAACTCGGGGGGCGGTGCATCGGTGGACGCCTCGACGGCGGCCGCGCGGTGCAGGGCGCCGTACAGCCGGTCCAGCGACTTGCGGCTCTGCTCCAGTAGCGACTGGTTCCAGTCCAGCGGCTGGCGGTAATGGGCGGACAGCAGCGCCCAGCGCACGACCTCGCCCGGCATGTGCCGGACCAGGTCGTGGAGCAGCAGGACGTTGCCGATCGACTTGGACATCTTCTCGGCGTCCACAGTCAGGAAGCCGTTGTGCATCCAGTAGCGGGCGTACTCGCCATGGGCCTCGGCGGCGTCCGCGTGCCCGTGGGCGCAGACGCCCTGGGCGATCTCGTTCTCGTGGTGGGGAAAAACCAGGTCGATGCCGCCGCCATGGATGTCGATGGGCAGACCCAGCGTCGTCTCGATCATGGCCGAGCACTCGATGTGCCAGCCTGGACGCCCTTCGCCCCAAGGCGACGGCCACGACGGCTCGCCGGCCTTCGAGGGTTTCCACAGCACGAAGTCGTGGGGGTTCTTCTTGTAGGGCGCGACCTCGACCCGGGCCCCCGCAATCATGTCGTCGAGGTTGCGGCCGGAGAGCCGGCCATAGGCCTGGTAGGCCGAGACGTCGAACAGGACGTGGCCCTCTGCCGCATAGGCGCAGCCGTTGTCGACGATGGCGGCGATCTGCGCCACGATGGCGTCGATGTGGTCGGTGACGTGCGGCGCGATGTCGGGCGGCGAGACGTTCAGCCGGCCCATGTCCTCGAGATAGGCCGCCTCGTAGCGGGCCGTGACCTCGCCGATCGGCACACCTTCGTTCGCCGCCCTGGCGTTGATCTTGTCGTCCACGTCGGTGACGTTGCGGGCGTAGATCACCTTGTCAGCCCCCCAGGTCCGGCGCAGCAGGCGGACCAGCACGTCGAAGACCACCGGCGGGCGGGCGTTGCCGATGTGGGCGTAGTCATAGACCGTCGGGCCGCAGACATAGAGGGTCACCCGATCCGGATCGCGCGGTTCGAACACGCGCTTTTCGCGGTGGAGGGTGTCGTAGAGCGTCAGCGGCATCGGGCTGCGGGGCCTCGGGTTTTCTTGCGATACGGGCGGGATCGCCCATATAGCCGCCTTGCCGCATACTCGACAGGGTTTCGGCCGAGAATAGAGGGAGAGCTGTGGGCTTCATCGCGCGCTTTCCCGCCGCCTGAAGGATCGAGAATGAGCGTCACCCCCGTCAAGCCCGTGCTGGTCGGCGACAACGACGAGATCAAGCGCCCCAGCCGCGACCAGGCGCTGGACGCGGTGCGGACCCTGCTCGCCTGGGCCGGGGACGACCCGAACCGGGAGGGGCTGAAGGACACGCCCAAGCGGGTGGTCGACGCATACGCCGATTGGTTCGACGGCGAGGAGGC
>JANJTI010000012.1 GCA_024711185.1 Brevundimonas sp.
GGATCTGCAGGGTCGATCATGGCGGTGACGACCACTTCGCTCAGTACGGTGGGCTCTTCCAGCGGCTCGGAGACGGCCGGCGCGCCCAGAAGGGCCAGGGCGGAAACGGTGGAGAGAAGCATGTCGACAGGCCAACAGGGCGCGGCAGGATCGCCGTGCGCCCTTGTCGACCTTCAGCGCCCGGCGCCGCTTGTCGGCGCGCAATCCGGACCCTCCGGAATTGTCCGCTACGGAACTTTACAGGCCGGCGAACAGCCCCAGCGGATGGTGCGCCCGGGCCACGCTGGCGATGAACAGGAACACGCCCGTCGCCGCCGCCTGGAAGCCGATCCGGACCGCCCGCGACCGCCCCCGCTTCAGGGCGAAGCTGCCCAGGCCGATGTAGACGACCAGCAGCGCCACCTTGACCGTCAGCCAGGCGTCCGCGAACGGGTACTGCTGCACGATGGTCATCAGCATCAGGGCGGCGGTGAGCAGCACCGTATCCACCGCATAACTGGTCCAGCGGATCGGCCCGGCCATGACCCAGCGCTGGTCGAACAGGTTCAGCAGCAGGCCGCGCACGAAGAACAGCCCGCCGCTGGCGATCACCGCCGCGATGTGCACCTGCCGGATCTGGGGGTAGAACTCTTCCACGACCTGCGCATTCCCGTCGGTCCGCGCGCCTTCAGGCGCCGGGGCCGTCCTCGTCCTCGATCAGGATGCGTTCGGCCGCGCCGCGCACGTCCTCGTACTGGCCGGCGCGCAGCGTCCAGAGGAAGGCGACCACCGCCCCCATTCCGAGGGCGAGCGAGAGCGGCGCCAGCACCAGCACGATGTTCATCGACGGCCTCCCACACGCAGCGCGTTCAGCGTCACCACCAGCGACGAGCCGGACATGGCGATGGCCGCCACGAACGGATTGACGAAGCCCAGCATGGCGGCCGGACCTGCGACCAGATTATACACCGCGGCGAAGCCGAAATTCTCCAGCGCCCGGCCGCGCGCCGATCTGGACACGTCCAGCGCCTCGACAACGGCGCCGAGCTCCGGACCTGACAGCACCAGGTCCGCGGCGTTCTGGCTGGCCTCCAGCGCCGTGCCCGGAGCCACGGCGGCGTGCGCTCGCGACAGGGCGGCGGCGTCGTTCAGTCCGTCGCCGATCATCAGCACCTTGCGCGTGGCCGAGAGACGGTCGACCGCCTCGGCCTTCTCCTCCGGAGTCAGCCCGGCGCGCCATTCGGTCACGCCCACGGCCGCCGCGACCTCGCCGACGGCGCCGGCGAGATCGCCCGAGAGAATCTCGACGGTCAGCCCCCGCGCCTTCAGCGCCGCCACCGTCTCCGCGGCGTCGGCCCGCAGCCGGTCGGCGAAGCAGAGGCGGACCGGGACCTCGTCCTCCACCCCGAACCACAGTTCCGTCTCGCCCTGTTTCAGCGTCGGGGCGCCGACGAAACTGGCGCGGCCCAGCCGGGCCGGCCGGCCGTCGATGCAGCCCTCGACGCCCAGCCCCGGATGCTCGACCACCTCGGTCGCCGCCGCTCCCTCCCCGGCGGCGCGCGCGATGGCCCGCGCCAGGGGATGGCGGGAGGCGCGGGCCAGCGGGGCGACCCGGGCGACGATGGCCGCATCCGCGTCGATCAGTTCCGGCCGCCCCTCGGTAAGCACGCCGGTCTTGTCGAACACCACGTGCTCCACTTCGGCCAGACGCTCCAGCGCCGCGCCCGACTTCACGAGCACGCCGCGGCGGAACAGCCGCGACGAGGCGGCGACCTGCACCGCCGGCACGGCCAGTCCGAGCGCGCAGGGACAGGTGACGATCAGCACCGCGACGGCGCGGATCAGCGCCTCGCGCGGCCCCAGGCCCAGCGCCCAGCCGCCGGCGAAGGTCAGGGCGGCGGCGGTGTGCACGACCGGCACGTACAGCGCGGCCGCCCGGTCGGCGAGGCGCACATAGCGCGAGCGGTTCTGCGCTCCCGCCTCGACCAGCCGGGCGATGGCCGCGAGGGCGGAGTCGTCCGAACGGGCCGCGGCGCGCACAGTCAGCAGTCCGGACAGGTTCAGGGCCCCGGCCCGAAGCCGGGCGCCGGCCGTCACGCTCTCCGGCGCGCTCTCGCCGGTCAGCAGGCTGTTGTCGATCTCGGAGCGGCCCTCCTCCAGCATCCCGTCCACCGGAATCCGCTCTCCGGGGCGAACCCGCAGCCGGTCGCCCGGGCGGACGTCGGCCAGGGGAATGGCGCGCTCCACCCCCTCGCCGTCCAGCCGCGTGGCGGTCCGCGCCTGCATGGCCAGCAGGTCGGCGGCGGCGCTGCGCGCCTTGCCGCGCAGCACATGGTCCAGCCAGCGTCCGACCAGCAGCAGGAACAGCAGCATGACGGCGGCGTCGAAATAGGCGTCGCGCCCATGGAGGAAGGTTTCGGAGAAGCTGATCGCCAGGGTCAGGATCACGCCGATCGAGATCGGCACGTCCATATTGGCCCGGCCGGCCCGCAGCGAGCGCCAGGCCGACTCGAAGAACGGCATGCCGGCGTAGATGGCGCACGGCGCGCCGACGATGCCCGACAGCCACATCATCAGGGTCCGGGTCGACGGGCCCAGCTCCTGGTCGAACAGGCCGGCCCACAGCGGCACCGAGAACATCATGGCGTTCATCGCGCCGAAGCCGGCCACAGCCAGGGCGATGATCAGCCGGCGGCCCTCGCGGTCGCGCTCATCGCGCGCCTCGCCCGGGTCGTACAGGGTCGCCTCGTAGCCAAGTCCCTCGAGGGCGGCGATCACCGCCGCCGGATCGGCCCGGCCGTCGGCGAAGCCGACCGCCAGCCGGCCGAGGGAGAGGTTCAGCCGGGCCGTCGCCACGCCCGGCAGGGCCGCCACGGCCTTCTCGATCTTGGCGATGCAGCCGGCGCAGCGCGCGCCCCGCACCAGCAAATCCACGCCGGCGCGGCCGTCCGCGCGGCGGTGCACGAAGGCGCCCATGTCGGGCGCGTTCGCTGCGTCCCAGGTCACGGCCATGTCAGCCTCCGGCTGGCGGTGAAGTCGCGGCCGGCGGCGTCGCGCGCCGCCACGGCGGCGTCCCACGTGCCCGAAAGCGCCGCCTGGGCGACGTACAGGCCCGGCTCCGCCTCGGTCAGCGTCAGCCGCGTGCGACCGTGGTCGGTGGCGGGCCGCTGCAGGTCGGCCTTGACGGTCAGGCCCGCAAGCGGCGCGCCGGCCGCATCTCGCATCCACACCGCCACCCCGTCCGGCCGCGCCTCGGCCGCGGCGC
>JANJTI010000031.1 GCA_024711185.1 Brevundimonas sp.
CCAGCCCGACCACGGCCAGGTAGATCGACGAAAGGGTGAGGGTCCAGCGCGCCATCAGTCGAGCCTCCGTCTGCCTGCGTCGGACGGAAGCATAGCCTGAACTGGCGACGGGCGCGCCTTGCGTCTCCTCCCCGTCGCGCAGCGAAGGGGAGGGGGACCATGCGAAGCATGGTGGAGGGGTGAAACCGCCGCACGCGTTGTGGAAAGGGTTCGGCGCACCGCATTCGTCGTCGACCCGCCTCGGCGAGCCTCCTCCACCCCTCCATCATCCTCCGCCTGAGGCTCCGGATGGTCCCCCTCCCCAGGCTGCGCCCGGGGAGGAGACAAACGACAAGGGCCGCCCAGTGTCCGGAGCGGCCCTTCGATCTTTCGGCCTCGACGGCCCGGCTTACCGGCCGGGGCGCGGCTTCGGGGCCGGAAGCAGGCCTTCGCGCTGGGCGCGCTTGCGGGCCAGCTTGCGGGCGCGGCGCACGGCTTCCGCCTTCTGGCGGGCGCGCTTCTCCGAGGGCTTCTCGTAGTGCACGTGGCGCTTCATCTCACGGAAGCTGCCTTCGCGCTGCATCTTCTTCTTCAGGGCCTTCAGCGCCTGATCGACGTTGTTGTCGCGGACGAAAATCTGAACCAGGTGAAACTCTCCTTTGGCCGCCCGCCGCGTCCTGTGAGGGAGACGGGCAGACAAATAAATCTCGTTCTCGCGGGCCGGGGCCCGTGAGTGAAGGCGGGCTGATACACGAGCCGTCCGGCACTGTCCAGATCGTCGCGGCCGTTTGTGATGGGTCGAAACGCCCGCCGGACGGGCTTATGCTGGCGCCATGACCGACGCGCCACACCTGTCGAACGCAGAGCCCGAGGGAGACTGGGCGGACCGGATGGAACAGGCGGTTCTCGACGCCGCGGTCCGTCATGCGCCGCGCACCGGCTGGAACAGCCGCATGGTGCGCGCCGCCTGCGAGGAACTCGGCCTGTCGCTCGGCGATGAGGAGTTGCTGTTCCCCAACGGGGCCCGCGACCTCGCCGCCCTGCTGTCGCGCCGCCATGACGACCGGGCCATGGCTGGCCTCCTGGACATCGATCCGGCGACCCTGAAGATCCGCGAGCGAATCGCCCGCGCCGTCTCGGCCCGCATGGAGGCGGGCGCCACGGACATGGAGGCGACCCGCCGCTGCGCCGCCTTCCTCGCCCTGCCGACCAACGCCGACCTCGGCCTGCAACTGGCATGGGAGACCGCGGACCTTCTGTGGCGCTGGGCCGGCGACACCGCCACCGACTGGAACCACTACTCGAAGCGGGCGATCCTCTCCGGCATCCTGATCCCCGCCCTGACCATGCGCTGGTTCGACGGCAAGGACGCCGCCGAGGCCTTCGTGGCCCGCCGCATCGACAACGTCATGGCCTTCGAGAAGTGGAAGGCCGGCAAGGATTTCGACGCGCCGCTGCGCAAGGTGACCGACGTGCTGGCGCGGATGCGGTACGGGGCGCGGGCGGAGTAAAGCTCCTCTCCCGGCGGGAGCGGGGGGCGGGACTCTGGAGACCTTCCTTCTCGCCCCGCCGCGAGACAAACGGCGCCTTCTCGCCCCCCGGACAGGGGCGTCCGCATCTGACGCACCACGGTCGTAAAACCGGATCACGCCGTCCGGCGAGGGTCCTTGAAAATCCAGTTCCGCCGCCTCCGCCCCGAGGATGCGGCCAGCCCCTTTCCCCGCGCACTGCGGCCTTTGCAGCGCCGCCCCGACAGCCTCGCCGGCTTTCTGGCCGACTTGTATCGGACCGCGTGTTCAGGGCGTTTGCGCCGATGCCCTGCGGCGAGGGCGAGAAGGCCGTCGCTCCCGATCGGAGACAATGTCTCCAGAACACCGCATTTCGCGATTTTCCCCGAAACCCTGCCTTCGCGCGCCCTCAGAGCGGCTTCACCCGGTTCACGTGGCCCATCTTGCGGCCGGGGCGCGCCTCGGCCTTGCCGTAGAGGTGCAGGCGGGCGTCCGGCTCGGCGGCCAGATCGCGCCACTGCCCGACCTCGTCGCCCAGCAGGTTGGTCATCTGGACTTGCGCATGCGCGGCGGTCGGACCCAGCGGCCAGCCGGCGATGGCGCGGATGTGCTGCTCGAACTGGTCGCAGGCGCAACCGTCCTGGGTCCAGTGGCCGGTGTTGTGCACCCGCGGCGCGATCTCGTTGACCCGCAACTCGCCGCCGCCCAGATCGAACAGCTCGACCCCCAGCACCCCGACGTAGTCGAGGCCGTTGAGGATGGCTTCGGCGATCTCGATCGCTCGCGCCGCCGTGCCCGCGTCGACCTCGGCCGGCGCGAGGGTTGTGCGCAGCACGCCGCCCTCATGGACGTTCTCGCCGAGCGGATAGACCGCCACAGAGCCGTCGCGCCCGCGGGCGGCGATCACCGACAGCTCGCGCCTGAACTCGGCCTTCGCCTCGAGGACAGCGGGTTTGCCTCCGATGGCGCTCCAGGCGTCGGCGGCCTCGCTCGCGGCGCGCACCCAGACCTGGCCCTTGCCGTCGTACCCCTCGCGGCGGGTCTTGAGCAGGGCGGGCAGGCCCAGCCTGGCGATGCCGGCGATCAGGTCGTCGAGGCTGTCGACCGGGACGAAGTCTACGGTCGTCGCGCCGACGCCGTTGAGAAAGGTCTTCTCCTCGACCCGGTCCTGCGCGACGGCGAGGGCCTTCGGCCCGGGCGAAACGGCGGCCCCGCCTTCGGCCAGGCGCTCGACCGAGGCGGCCGGGACGTTCTCGAACTCGAAGGTCACCGCCTGCGCCATCCGGCCCAGCACGGTCAAGGCGGTGGGGTCGTCATAGGCGCCGACGAGCTGACCCTGCGACACCCGCGCCGCCGGGCAGTTCTCCTCCGGATCGAGGATGACCACGTTGAAGCCGAGCCGCGCGGCCGCCTGGCTGAGCATCCGGCCCAGCTGGCCGCCGCCGAGAATGCCGATGGTCGAGCCGGGGGGCAGGGGAGAGGCGCTCACTCAGTCCTCGACCGTCTCGTGCACCGCCTCGGTCTGCGCCGCCCGGAAGGCGGCCAGCCGCCCGGCCAGGGCTTCGTCCGACAGGGCGAGGATCTGCGCCGCGAGGATGCCGGCGTTCTTCGCCCCCGCCTCGCCGATGGCGAGGGTGGCCACTGGGACGCCGCCGGGCATCTGGGCGATCGACAGCAGGCTGTCCATGCCCTTGAGCGCTTTCGATTCGACGGGCACGCCGAGCACCGGCAGTTCGGTCATCGAGGCGGCCATGCCCGGCAGATGGGCCGCGCCGCCGGCCCCGGCGATCACCACCCTGTAGCCCGCTTCCCGGGCGCCGGTCGCGAAGTCGAACAGGCGTTTCGGGGTGCGGTGGGCGCTGACCACCTTCGCCTCCCACGCCACGCCCAGCCGGTCCAGCGCGTCGGCGGCGTGCTTCATGGTCGGCCAGTCCGAGCGGCTGCCCATGATGATGGCCACCGGCGGGGTCTCGGTCGTCATGCGTCCGGGCTCCTTCGCGGAAAGCGGCGCGATACAGGACTCGCGTTGCGCCCGCAACCGACGGCGTTAGGCTCGCCCTTGGCCGGACGTGCTGAGTCGCCGGCCGGGGAGCGCCTTCCGACCGTGAGCCACGCGGCCGCCATCGACCCGTTCGCCGAGATCGAGCGCCTGCGCGCCGAGATCGAGGCCCTGCGCCTGCGCGCCGAGGCCGCCGAGGCTGCGGCCGACCACGACGTCCTGACGCCGGCGCTGAACCGCCGCGGCTTCGTCGCGGCGATGAAGAGCGCCATGGCCTACTGCCAGCGCCACGCCGTGCCGGCCGTGCTGCTCTATCTGGATCTCGACGGCTTCAAGGGCGTCAACGACCGGCTCGGCCACGCCGCCGGCGACGCCGCCCTCGTCCACGTCGCCGAGCTTATGCTGGCGAACCTGCGGGAATCCGACGCCGTCGGCCGGCTGGGCGGCGACGAGTTCGGCCTGCTGATGCTCAACGCGGGCCTGGACGAGGGCCGCGAGAAGGCGCGCCGGCTCGCGGCGGCGCTCGAGGCCGAACCCTTCGTCTGGGAGGGCGAGAGCGCCGGTCTCGGCGGCTCGTTCGGCGTCCGCGCCTTCGCGGCCCATACCGATCCCGAAGTCTGGCTGGCCGAGGCCGACGCCGCCATGTGGGTGCGCAAGAAGGGCCGCTGAGGGCGTCTCAGGCGATGATGTCGGGCAGGACGATCGCCTCGATCTTCACGATCTCGTCGCGCAGCGACAGCTTCTTGCGCTTCAGCCGCGCGATCATCAGCTGGTCGGGAATCGGCATGCAGCCGAGGGCCTCGATCGAGGCCTCGAGATCGGCGTGTTCCTGCTGCAGCTCCTTGAGCCGCGCGTGCAGCGCCTTTTCAGCCTCGCTGAGAATCGGATCGTCGTCGTTCATGTCGGCCCCGGAACGCGGCGCTTATAACGCGCCGCCGGTCACGCCGGAAGGCGCTCGGCGAGCAGGGTGAGGGCGGTCCGCGGGGTGACCGCCGACCACGTCCGCGACACCGCGACCAGCACCGGCAGGACGGGCCGGGCCGGGCCGGCGGCCGGCGGCGACAGCGCCTCGAGGGCGCCGAGCAGGCGACGCTCGCAGTCGATCTCGATCGCCTGCACCTGCGCCTGGACGGCCGCCCGGTCGTCGTCGTCGAAATCCGGAATCCGGGGCTTCAGCGCGCGCCTCACCCCGCGCAGGGGCGCCACGACCGCGTCCTGCCAGACCCGGGCCGTGTCGCAGGCGGCCTCGATGTCGTCCTCCGAGACCCCACGACCGGTGGCGGCGGCCCACGCCGCCCACAGGAGGAGGGGGATGTTCTGGCCCTGCGCATCCTGCAGGTCGAGGCAGGCGGCCTCGACGCCGGGCTCCGCCCAGGCCCGGGTCGACCACTCCCAGAGCGTCATGCCGCCGGTCCGCCCCGCAGGCCCTCCCAGCGCTTCACCGCGGTCCAGTCCAGCCCGAACACGTCCAGCGCGCGGCCGACCGACTGGTCGACCATCTCGGCGAGCGTGGCCGGCTTCGCATAGAAGGCGGGCAGGGGCGGGGCGATCACCGCGCCCGTCTCGGCGAGGGCCGTCAGGGTGCGGAGGTGGCCCAGATGCAGCGGCGTCTCACGGATCATCAGCACCAGCGGCCGGCGCTCCTTCAGCGTCACGTCGGCGGCGCGGGTCAGAAGGGTGGAGGTCACGCCGGTGGCGATCTCGCCGGCCGTGCGCACCGAACAGGGCGCGATCAGCATGCCCATGGTGCGGAACGAACCCGAGGCGATCGCCGCTCCCACGTCGTTCAGCCGGTGCGTCACGTCGGCGCGGCCGGTCAGGTCGTCGGCCGTCAGCTCGGTCTCCTGCGACAGCGTCAGCAGGGCGGCGCGGCTGACCACCAGGTGGCTCTCGATCCCCAGCTCGCGCAGCGCATCCAGCGCCCGCACGCCGTAGATCACGCCAGAGGCGCCCGAAATCCCCACCACCAGCCGCCGCGGCGCGTCCCGTACGGCTCCGTTCACATCTTCGGCCAATTGGGGCTCCAGGCTGTCCGGGTCCGGAAGGCCGCCCGCCTCACCGGAAAGTGATTCCACAGGCGGTCCAGCCGGGCGCTCACTCTAGTGGTCCCTTAGACATGGAGGCGCAAGCCATGACCATAGAAGCTCGTATCCGCGAACTGGGAAATCGTCATCGCATGCTGGACCAGAACATCCAGCGGGAGATGGCCCACCCGTCCGCGGACCCGCTTCGCGTCAGGGAGTTGAAGCAGCAGAAGCTTCGGCTGAAGGAACAGATCACCAGTCTGGAGGCGCGGACCCACTAGCCGGCCTCCCGAAGAAACGGAAACGGCCCCGGAGAGCGATCTCCGGGGCCGTCGTCCTTAGTCCTTGGCGCCGAACACCGATTCCGCGGTCGGCTCGGCTCCGCGGCGGACCCGCTCCTCGGGGACGAACTCGGGCTCGGCCGGGGTCTCGTCGACGGCGTCGGCGGGCTGCAGCGTCGCGCCGCCCTTCTTCGCGTCGTCACGGGCCTTCTTCTCGGCCGCCTTCCTGACGATCTCGTCCAGCTGAAGCTGGCCGACGAGGCCGAGGGTCACCGGATCGACGGGCTTGATGTTGGCGCTGTTCCAGTGGGTGCGGTTGCGCACGCTCTCGATCGTCGCCTTGGTCGTGCCGAGCAGTTTGGAGATCTGGGCGTCGGTGACCTCCGGGTGGTTGCGCACGAACCAGGCGATGGCGTCCGGCCGATCCTGGCGACGCGACACCGGCGTGTATTTCGGCGCCGGCTTGGCCGACTTCAGCAGCTCGGCGTGGCGGCTGACCACGGCCTGCATGCGGTAGTTCGAGTCCGCCTGCGCCTTGTCCAGCTCCTCGCGGGTCAGCTGACCGCCGGTGATCGGATCGACGCCGCGGATGTCGCGCGCCACGTCGCCGTCGGCGATGCCGCGCACCTCCAGCGGGTGCAGGCCGCAGAAGGCGGCGATCTGCTCGAAGGTGAGCGAGGTGTTGTCGACCAGCCAGACCGCGGTGGCCTTGGGCATCAGGATGTCGGTCATGGACGTTCTTCGCTTCTTGTTCAGCCCGCCCGAGCGGGTTCCGGATACGACGGCGCCCGACCTTTCGGCCGGGCGCTGGGATATGCGATATAGGCCCATTTCCCGCAAAAAGAAACGATCCCCGACAACGCCGTACAGCCCGGGTTCATCACCAAAGCTGGACAGTGGCCTCATCGACGCGCTTCCGCGTCACATCTTTCACGGAGGGTCCCATGTTGATCGAGAGTCTTGCCGCCATGGCGATGGTCGCCGGCCCCGGCCCGGCGACGCAGGAATGGGAAGGCGGCGTTCGCGTCGCGCCGCGCGGAAGTTACCGCGACACCTGCAGCGGCGAATATGTCAATCGCGGCCGGCTGTACGCGGACTGCCGCGACCGGCGCGGCCAGGTGCGCGGCACCTCCATCGAGCTGAACCGCTGCGGCGACTACGAGATTCGCAATGACGATGGCCGACTGGTCTGCGGCCCTTGGCGCGGCGATTACGAGGACCGGCCGAACCGTCCCGATCGCCCCGGGCGGCCCGACCGGCCGGGCGACGACTGGGGCCGCGGCGCCTCGATGACGGTCTACCGGGACGCGCTCTACCGCGGAGGGTCCACAACTTTCCGCGGCGAGGTCGCCAACCTGCGCGAAACCGGATTCAACGACGTGATCAGCTCCATGCAGCTACGCGGGACGTGGGAGGTCTGCACCGACGCCTGGTTCCGCGGGACCTGCCGCACGTTCAGCGAGGACGTCTGGAACCTGCAGCAGCACGGCCTCAACGACCGCATCTCCTCGCTCAGGCCGGTGCGCGGCGGCGGTCGCTGGTAGGCGTCGGGACTGTCAGCACGATCTTGCCGACGTGGCCGCCCGCCTCCAGCCGGAGGTGGGCGGCTGCGGCCTGATCGAGCGGGAAGGCGGCGTCGATCGGGGGACGGACCGAGCCCGTCGCGACCCAGGGCCACACCCGCGCCTCCACCGCCGCGATCAGCCGCGCCTTCTCGTCGGCGGAACGGCCGCGCAGCGTGGAGCCGGTCAGGACCAGCCGCTTCATCATCAGCCGGGCGAGGTCGATCTCGGCGCGATTGCCGGAAAGGGTGGCGATGACCACCCAGCGGCCCATCGGCCTCAGCGCCTCGAGGTTAAGGCGGGCGTATGAGGCCCCGACCATGTCGAGGACGACGTCTGCTCCGCCGGCCTCCGCGATAGCCGGGCCCATGTCGCCGGCGTCCGCGTCGAGGCTGAGGTCCGCGCCCAGCCGCGTCGCAGCGGCCGCCTTGGCGGCCCCGCGGGAGGTCGCGATCACCCGGGCGCCGGCCGCCTTCGCCATCTGTATGGCGGTCGCGCCGATCCCGCTGGTCGCGCCGTGAACCAGCAGCGTCTCGCCGGGCTGCAGCCCGCCGGCCTCGAACACATTGGCGAAAACGGTGCAGACGGTCTCCGGCAGCGCCGCCGCCTGCACGAAGTCCAGGCCGTCCGGGACCGGCAGGGCGTGAAGGGCGTCGACGACCGCGTATTCGGCGTACCCGCCGCCGGCGAGCAGGGCGCAGACGCGGTCGCCCGCTCGCCAGCGGTCGACCCCCGGTCCGACCTGGTCGACTTCGCCCGCCACCTCCAGCCCGGGAATGTCCGACGCGCCCGGCGGGGGCGGGTAGCGCCCCTCGCGCTGCAGCAGGTCCGGCCGGTTCACGCCGGCGGCCCGGACCCTGATCCGGATCTGTCCGGGCCCCGGCCGGGGATCGGGCCGCTCGGCGATCCGGAGCGCTTCCGCCGGACCCGCCCCACCCTCGATCTCGACCGCTCGCATCCGCGCCTCGTCTTGCATTCATCCGTGTCCGGGCGTTCAGATAGGGGACGGCGACCCTGCTGGCCATGCAAGGAGGCTTTGATGTTCGAGGATCTGGAGCCCCGGCCGGCGCGGGACGCATCGCTGGCCGCCGTGCTGCGCGAGGATCTCGACGCCTGGTCTGTTGAGGACCTGAAGGAGCGGATCGCCTTGCTCGAGGGCGAGATCGCCCGCTCCCGCGCGGCCATCGAGGGCAAGTCGTCCCAGCGCAGCGCCGCCGACGCCCTGTTCAACTTCCGCAGCTGACATTTCCCCTGTCCCGGGTCTGGCACGGCCGTTGCACGCGGAAGGAGACGGCGCGCGATCCCGACGCCCGTGGTACGGATGGGCGCAATACATGAGTCTGGCTGAGTTTATGTCGAACCAAGACCCCGTCCTGGAGCCTGCGGGCCGAAGCCGCGCCGCCGTGGTGGAGGATTTCGCCCGCTCGGAGCTGTTCGATCGCACCTTTCGCGAAGGGATGGAGCTGGTCGAGGACACGGCGGCCTATCTCGACGGCGATGGCCGCCGCGAATCCAAGCTGTTGTCGCGCGCCGCGGCCCTTGCCTACGCCGGCGAGAGCATGAAGCTGACGACGCGCCTGATGCAGATCGCCTCGTGGCTTCTGGTCCAGCGGGCGGTGCGCGAGGGAGACATGACCGCGACCGCCGCCTGCGAGCCGCGCTATCGGCTGGCGGAGCGGAAGGTCGAGGCCGATCCGACGCACCCGGAGCTTCCGATCGCCCTGATCGAGTACCTGGTCCGTTCGGAGAAGCTGTACGACCGGGCGCTGCACCTCGATCGCCGCATGTACCAGGACGCGCCCGAGGAAGAGGCCGTCAATCCCGTGCAGAGCCAGCTGGACCGGCTCACGGCCGCTTTCCGCGGCTGAGCCCTACGGACCGACGTCGTCGGCGTCGCGCCCCCGGCCATCGTCGATGGGCTTGGGCAGGCTGACGGCGATGCCGAGGGCTTCGGCCAGCTTCTCGTCGCGGCTGTAGACATCCTCACGGAAGGCGACGCGACCCTGGCCGTCCACGAAGGCGGTCCAGTACAGCAGTCTTACGGTGATCTCGCGCCCGGTCTGGATGCGCTTGGTCTCCCGGGTCGCCTGGGCCTCGTCGAACTGGGCCAGAAGCTCCGGGTTCGGCGATAGCAGCAGCCGGGCGAATTCGACGGCGTCCTGGACCCGCACGCAGCCGTGGCTGCGCTGGCGCATGGCCAGGTTGAAGGCCGACTTGGTCGGGGTGTCGTGCAGGAAGATGGCGTAGCTGTCGCGCAGCTCGAACTTCACATAGCCGAGGGCCGCGTTCGGGCCGGCGCGCTGGATCACCTGGCCGTTCGAGATGTACATGTTCTGGCTGGCCAGATAGCCAGGGCCGCGGGGCAGGATCTCGTTGCGGGCGATCGAGGCGGGCACATACCAGGGCGGATTGGCGACCACCGAGGCGAACTGCTTCTCGAGGCTGGGCGTCTGGTTCCGCGCGGTTCCGACGACCACGCGGGTCGAGTGCACCGGGCGGGCGTCCTTCCAGTACACCATGATGGCGGCGGCGGTGTTCACCTCGATGCGCTCCGGCGCGACGTCCCGCTTGAGCCATCGGCGGCGTTCGAGGTT
>JANJTI010000040.1 GCA_024711185.1 Brevundimonas sp.
CGGCATCCAGAACGCGCGGGGCAATGTGCTGGGCATGATGCCCCATCCGGACCGGGCCTTCGAGGCGGAGCTGGGCTCGGCCGATGGCGCGGTGCTGTTCCAGAGCGTGTTCGCGGCCGCCTGACCGGCGCCTGCCGTCAGACCCCCCAGTTCGCCCCGCCGGCGCCGTAGGCGTCGATGGCCTCGAACATGGCGGAGACGAGGGCCCGCTCCTCTCCGGTCAGTTCGGGCTTCCAGACGTCGAAGATCAGGATGGTGCGATCGGCGGCGCCGTCATTCCGCGCCTCGTGCTCGACCGTGTCATCGAACGCCCAGGCGACGCCCTCCTGCCACTCCCGAACCTCGTTGCCGACGCGGAAGCGGTTCCCCGCCGGGACGATCAGCGGCAGGTGGCAGATCAGTCGTGTGTTGATCAGGCCGTGGTGGGGCGGGATGCGCGCGCCGGGCTTCAGCCGGGAGAACAGGATCGACGGGGTGCGGCCAGGCACCCGGCACAGCGGAACCTCGGCCAGCGCCTCGAGCGTGCGGGGGCAGCGGCGGGCGATCTCGGTCTGCTCGACCCCGTCCTTCCAGAGGTAGAGGGCGCTCCAGTCCGGGTTCTCGACCATGCCGGCGGTGTCGGTGTTCGGACGGTCGGCGCGGCGCTCCACATAGGGGCGGAACAGCCCGGGCTCCGCCAGGAGGGCCTCCAGCTCGGCGCGGATGTCGGCGGTCGCGGCCTCCACGCGGTCGAGCCAGGGCAGGGTGTCGCGGGGCTGGAACTGGACCTGCGGCAGGCCCGGAAAGAGGTAGAACAGCGGCCGGGAGAGGTAGAGCTGCTTGCGGCCCGCCATGAGGTCGAGCGACTGGCTGAACCGGTCGCTGGATCGCAAAGGGTCGAAACCGACGGCGGCGAGGCTTTCGGTCAGATGGGTTTCGAAGCGCTGCGCCTGGTCGCGGGCGGCCGCCTGGGCCCGGCGAAGCTCGGCGACGAGATCCGGCGGAAGGCCACGCCCGTCGCCCGCCGTCCTCAGCGCCACACTGTAGAAGCCGGCGCCGCCGCGCGCGTCCCCGAGCGCCGTGAGGGCGTCGCCCTTGGCGATCAGGGCGCGGAGGTCGCGGGGGTCGACCGCGAGGCGCCGGTCGGCGTCGGCCAGCCGGAGCCGGTGGGCCTGATCGTCCTGTCTCTCGACCGCCTGCATACGCAGATCGGAGGTCGTCGAGCGACGTGTGTCAAGTCCCTTACTGCGCTCCGCCGGCCGGCGGGACCGCCTGCTCGTCGTCGCGGGCGCCCTGGACGCCGAGGGAACGGTCCAGGGCCTCGGCGGCGCGGGAGTCCTCGTCCTCGGTCCCGGGTTCGACGTCGGGAGTCCGGACCCCGCCCGGATCGCGCTGGGCCTGCAGCTCGCGCTCGCCCAGCCCCAGACCCTGCTCGCGGGCCCGGTCGGCGCGCACCGTGCCGGTTTCGAAGTGCGGCTCCTCGGCGGGCGTAGGACGGTCGGTGTCGGCCATGTCGGTCTCCTTTGCGTGTGGAGAGTGAACCGGCGGGCAGGTGCGCAGTTCCGGTGAACCGATCCGGGCCGCCGGGCGTAGAAACCAGGCAACCGTCGCCGGAGCCCATGATGTCCTCCATCGTCCGCCCGACCTCCGCGCAGATGACGCGCCGTCTGCTTGTGCTGGCGGCCGTCATCTTCGCCATCGTCATCGCCTATGCGCAGATGGCGTTCGACTGGGGTCAGACTCCGGCGGAGTTCGCCGCCGACAGCGACGCGACCCTGCGGGTCGCCGGCTACGCCTTTTCCATCTGGGGCGTCATCTACCTTGGCCTTCTGGTCTATGCGGTGCGGCAGGCGCTGCCGCAAACCGGCGAAAGCCGGCTGATCCAGCGGCTCGGGTGGCCGTCGCTGCTGGCCTTCCTCGGCATCGGCTGGTGGATCGTGGCATCGGCCTTCGATTGGGAATGGGGGACGGTGGCGCTGATCTTCGGTTCGCTGCTGGTCCTGCTGGTCCCGATGTTGGCGGAGGCAGGGACGATCCGGGCGCTGAGCCGCACGGATCGTGACCGGTGGACCGTGGTATGGCCTCTCGGCCTGCTCGCCGGCTGGCTGACCGTCGCATCGCCCGTCAACCTGCTGACGGTCCTGACCGGGAACGGCAGTCTGCCCGAAGCCCTCTCGCCCGACGTCTCGCCGCTGGTCGCGGTGACGATCGTGGCCGTGGCGGCTCTGCTGGTCACCTTCCGTCTCCGCACCCTCGCCTATCCGCTGCCGATCGCCTGGGGCCTGCTGGGCGTGTTCGTCGCCGAACAGGAGCGGTCGCGCGAACTTGTCGCCTACGGCGCCCTGAGCGCGGCCATTGCGGTGCTGGTGGGGGCTGTGATCCTGACCTTCCGCCTGCGGCGGGGGATCGAGCGGCCGATCTAGCCGCCGCCGCGCGAGCCCGGCTCGTCGCGCCCGGGCTCCTCACCGGCGCCCACGTCGAAGGCGCCGGACTCGTCATAGCCGACGCTGCCGACGCCCGCGGCCGACCCGGCCAGCCGCTGACGCCGGCTGTGCATGGCTGCTTCGGGCGCGGCCTCGTCCATGGCGCGAGTCACCTCCGGATCGTTGGAGCGGTCCATCTGCTGATGGTCGGCAGGGGTCGGAGAGGTCTCCGAGCCTGTCGAATCTGGCGCGCGCGCCATCAGGCATCCTCCCCTTCGTCATTCGCAGCCTGTTTCGCGGCGCGCTCGGCCGCCGCGCTGGCGCCGGCATCGTCGGCGGCGATCTCGGGAGCGTCGGGATCCTCAGGGGTGGCGGCGGGGTCGACAGGCTGGTCGGTCATGGGGGGTCTCCGTGGCGTCGGGAGATCAATGAAAGGCCGCCGCCGATGTTCCGCTTGCGGCTGACACGACTCCGTTCTGCCGCTATGAGGCGCGGCCATGAGCGCTCCCCAGAAGACCATGGCCGAACTGGCCGCCGAATACGGCCTAGCCCCGAATGAATACCAGGTGATCCTCGACCGGCTGGGCCGGGAGCCGAACCAGGTCGAGCTGGGCGTCTTCTCGGTGATGTGGTCGGAGCACTGCTCGTACAAGAGCTCCAAGAAGCACCTGCGGGGCCTGCCGACGACCGGCCCCCGCGTGCTGCAGGGCCCTGGCGAGAACGCCGGCGCCGTCGACATCGGCGACGGGCTGGCCGCCGTCTTCAAGATCGAGTCGCACAACCACCCGTCGTTCATCGAGCCCTACCAGGGCGCGGCGACCGGCGTCGGCGGCATCCTGCGCGACATCTTCACGATGAACGCGCGGCCGGTGGCGGTGCTCAACTCGCTGCGCTTCGGCCCGCCCGCAGATCCCGCGAACCGCCGGCTGCTCTCGGGCGTCG
>JANJTI010000061.1 GCA_024711185.1 Brevundimonas sp.
GCGCCGTCCGCGCCCGTCCGGTTCGCGGCCCAGACCCGCCCGCCGTGGGCTTCCACGATCTGGCGAACGATGGAGAGTCCAAGGCCGGAATTGGTCCCGAACGCGGTCCCGCGCGGCCGCGAGGTGTAGAAGCGCTGGAACACCGTCTCGAGGTTCTCCGGCGGGATGCCGCGGCCGTCGTCGTCGACCAGCACCCGTACCGGGCCCGCGCCGTCGACGTCGTCACCGACCACGGACACCCGGACCACGCCGTCGGGCGGGCTGAACGAGCGCGCATTGTCGATCAGGTTGCGGAACACCTGGCCCAGCGGGCCGTCGCGGCCGACCACGACCGCATGCCCCCCCGGAGGCGGATCGAACGCGACACGCGCCTCTCCAGGCTTGCGCCCCGCCTCGTAGACGCCGACGATCTCGGCCAGCAGCACCGTCAGATCGATCGCCCGGGGGCGATCGCGATTGAGCTCGGCGTCCAGTCGCGAGGCGTTGGAAATGTCGGTGATCAGCCGGTCCAGCCGCCGGACGTCCTGCTGCAGCAGGGTGGTCAGTTTCTCGCGCTGGGCGTCGGTCCTGACCAGAGGCAGGGTCTCCAGCGCCGAGCGGATCGAGGTGAGCGGGTTCTTGATCTCGTGCGACACGTCGGCGGCGAACGCCTCGATGGCGTCCATGCGGTCGGACAGCGCCGCGGTCATCGTCTCCAGCGATCTCGCCAGGTCGCCGATCTCGTCCTTGCGGCTCTCCAGATCGGGCAGGGAGATGGCGCGGGCCCGCTGCAGGCGGACTTCGTCGGCGGCCGCCGACAGCCGCATGACGGGCCGGGCCACGAACATGTGCATCAGCAGCGAGCCGAGCAGGTTCACGCCGAGCGCGACGAGGGCGAACGGCATCAGGGCGCGGCGCTGGGCGGCGAGGGTCTCGTTCACGTCGCCGGCCTCCAGCGTCAGCACGCCGAGCACCTGCTCGACGTGGCGGACCGGAATGGAAACAGAGACCACCTGATCGCCCGTCTCGGACATGCGCAGGCGGGCCTGGGGCGCCCCTGCCAGGGCCCCGTCGACCTCGGCGGCGAGTTCCGCCCGCGCCTGCTGGACGGTTCGGCCCTGGGCGGGATTTCGCCCCGGAGCCTCGGCGGCGGGCGGCGAGCCGGCCGGCAGCGCCCTGGGCAGCGGACCGCCGGGGATCGCCTCGGTGACCTCGTAGCTGTCCGCCACGGCAATGCCGTCCACATCGAACAGCCGCGCCCGCTGCCCCTCCGGGATGAAGTTGTCTCGCAACCACCGGCTGGCCTCGATGGGATCCAGCGACACAGGTTCGCCGCGGGTGACGCCGATCTGGGGCTCCCCCAGCACCCGCACCAGCAACTCGCCCTGGGCGGTCAGAGTCTCCTGCCGGGCCTCGATCAGACCCCGGCTCCACTCGTTGAGCAGCAGGGCGCCGATGAACAGGATCAGCAGGCTGAGAAGATTGAGCGCGAGGATCAGCCCGCCGAGACGCGAACCGCCGAACCGCCTGGGCCGGCGGGGTCGAGCAGCCTCGGCCGGCTCCCCGGCCTCAGCTCTCGCGGTAACGGTATCCGACGCCATACAGGGTCTCGATGGCGTCGAACTCGGGATCGACGACCCGGAACTTCTTGCGCATGCGCTTGACGTGGCTGTCGATCGTGCGGTCGTCGACATAGACCTGGTCGTCGTAGGCCGCGTCCATCAGGTTGTCGCGGCTCTTCACGAAACCCGGCCGCTGGGCCAGCGCCTGGAGCAGCAGGAACTCGGTGACCGTCAGCTTCACCGGCTTGCCGTCCCAGGTGCACTCGTGCCGGGCCGGGTCCATGGTCAGCTTGCCGCGCTTGATGGCCTTGTTGGAGTTCTCCCCGGCCGGTTCCGCCTCGCCGCCATCCGCGCCCGTGCGGCGCAGCAGGGCTTTCACCCGCTCGATCAGCAGCCGCTGGCTGAACGGCTTGTGGATGTAGTCGTCGGCCCCGAGGTTGAAACCGAGAATCTCGTCGATCTCCTCGTCCTTCGAGGTGAGCATGATCACCGGCAGGCTCGAGGTCTGCCGCAGGCGACGCAGCACCTCCATGCCGTCCATCCTCGGCATCTTCACGTCGAGGATGGCCAGGTCGGGAGGGGAGGCCTCCAGAGCCTCGAGGCCCGACGCGCCGTCGTGGTAGGCGGTGATCTTGTGGCCATGGCTCTCCAGCGCCAGCGAGACGGAGGCGACGATGTTCTCGTCGTCGTCGACCAGGGTGATGTTGGCCAAGGGGATCTCCTTGCAGGCTCGTCGTCCGCACAGCAACGCGCGGCAAGCGTAACCGTTCTATGCGATCGCGGTGAGAATACGGCCGGAAAATGGGCCGCCCCGGCCGGATTGGCAATGAAACCCGACCTTAAAGTCTCGCGGGCAGGATGGGCGCTCCAACCAGTCTGAGCGTTCCATGGCCGGCCCCGTCCACTACGAAGTCTACATCCGCAAGACGCCGCCGGCTCCGTGGAGCCTGCAGGTGGCGACGGAGGACCGCGCCCATGCGATCCAGATGGCGGAGGACATGCTGGCGGACAGTCGGGCGGCGGCGGTGCGCGTCACCAAGGAAACGCTCGACCCCGACACCATGGAGTTCAACAGCGTGACGGTGCTGACCCGCGGCGCGCCCGAAGTGGCGCGCAAGCGGGTCGTCGCGGACGATCAGTCCGGCCCGCGCTGCGGCAGCCCGCAGGATCTCTACGCCGCCACCGCGCGCGAAACGATCGGCCAGGTCCTCGAGGACTGGCTGAAGCGCCAGGGCGTGACCGCCTTTGAACTGCTGCACCGCCCAGACCTTGCGGAGGTGCTCGACGCCGCCGGCATCGAACTCCAGCATGCGGTCCAGAAGGTGGCGGTGCCCGAGAGCCAGGCCGTCGGACAGCCCGTCCACGACCTCGTTCGCCATTACCAGCGCCTCGCCGACGCCACCATCGCGCGGCTGGTTTCGGCGGGGCGGAAGAACCGTTTCCCGGATCTCGCCCACCATTCCCTCGCCGACCTCGCCCACCGGCTGGACGGCCAGCCCGAGCGCGCCTTCATCATGGGCGGGGTGATCGCCGGGGCGCTCAAGGGCGTCCGCGGCGGCCGGGCGCGGTTGGACCGCCTGATGGATCTCGCCGAACGTGCGCCCATGGAGGGCCAGCCCCGGGCGCTCGTGCTGGTGGCCATCGAGCAGCTGCTCTGTGAGATGCTGGCCGCCCGGACCAGCCTGGCCGAGGTGCTCGGACCGTCCCTCGACCAGGGCGCGTCGCTGGCCGCCGTTGTGCGCATGGTCGCGCCGCGGGAAGTCGATCTGCTGGTGCGTCAGGATCCGAAGCTGGCCTTGCAGGTGCCGGTGGTGGACGGTCCGGCCGCCCGCCTTGGCGAACGCATCCAGGCCGGCGAGTTCCCGCTGCTTTCGGCCGCGCTCGCCCGCATGGTGCTTCGGGAGCTGATGAGTCCGCGGCGGCTGCGTCCCAACGACGCCTCCGGGGAAATCTAC
Organism: Brevundimonas sp.; assembly: GCA_024711185.1. Classification (GTDB taxonomy): domain Bacteria; phylum Pseudomonadota; class Alphaproteobacteria; order Caulobacterales; family Caulobacteraceae; genus Brevundimonas. The sequence goes on from JANJTI010000061.1 coordinate 3,497, forward strand.
ATCCTGCGCGCCCTTGCCATGTCGCTGACCGCCACGGCCGGCCGGCTGCTGACGCTCGAAGAGGTGCAGTCCGCCTTCAACGAGCGCTCGAAGTCGCTGGTCACCGCCGATTTCGTCGCCGCCTACGTCAAGTCCTGCACCACCGTGCTGTGCGAGGCCGAGGCTCTGACCCGCCTGTGCGAGAACGTGACCGGTCTGGCCAACAAGCGGTCGGCGGCCCGCTGGCTTTCGGCCTGCGTCGGCTCGCTGCGGTTCGAAACCGAAATGCGCGGCCAGAGCGCCGGCCAGACCCCGGCCCAGAAGCTGGGCGTGCTGGCCGGGTTGCAGCGCTCCATCCGGGCCTGCGGCCTGACCGAGCGGGACGAGACCGAGATCGTGGCGGCCATCGGCGCCGTCGGCGGCGCCGTGGAGGCCGACGCCCGAATCGTCGCCATGCTGGCGCGTTCCCCCGCGCCGCTGCCGCAGAAGCTGTCGGTTCTGCTTCGGCTGGCGGCCGGCGAAACCGCGCCCCTCGGGCCGGCGGCCGACCGCGCGAAAGCTGAGGCGGTCAAGCTGTTCCGGGCGCCGGAATCTCGCGCGGCGCTCTCGGCCGCGCCCGAAACCCTGGGCCCTCTGCGCAGCCTGATGCAGGCCGCCGGGCTGGCCGCCTGAGGCCCCCCGCGTCTCAGTCGAAGATGTCGAAAATGTCCATCCGCTTCTTCTTCTTGTAGCGGTACTCGTCGTCGCGTCGGCGGTCGTCGCGGTACCGGTCGTCGCGATCGTCCCGCCCGCCCCATGGCCGCGGAGCCGCCTGCTGGGACGGCCAGGGTTGCGGCGCGGTCTGCGGCGGCGGTGCGGCGGCCCGCCCCTCGGCGGTGGCCGCCTCCATCAGCTTCTCCAGTTCGCCACGATCCAGCCAGACCCCGCGGCAGGTCGGGCACATGTCGAACTGCACTCCGCCACGCTCGAGGGTCTGCATGGCGGCGTTGTCGTTCGGGCACATCAGCAGCGGCATGGGCGTCTCCTTCTCCGGTCACGAAACAGCTACGGACGTCGGAAGGTCCGGCCAAGCCGGCGCGGCGATCCGCCGCTGTCAGTCCTCGGCCGGCGGCGCCGGCATCAGGTCGCCATAGGGCGCGGCGTCCGCAAGGGCCCGGACAAACGAAGGACGCGCCATCAGCCGCGCATGCCAGGCCCGCAGCCGCGGCCGGTCGCCGAAGGGAACCAGCCGCCGGGCATAGGTGGTCAGGGGCGCCCCGGCGCAGTCGGCCAGGGTGAAGGCCTCCCCCGCCGCCCAGGTGCCTCCATCCGACAGCCGGGCCTCCAGCCAGTCCCAGGCCTGCGCCAGCACGCGGGCGTCCTGCTCCGCCCCGAAAGGGTCGCGGCTTTCGGCCGGCCGGAACCGCTCCTGCACGATCCGGTTCATCGGGCCGCCGACGTAGTGGTCGAGCACACGATCCACCAGCCGGGCCTCCAGCGCCGCCTCGGGGTCGGCCGGTATCAGCCGCCCGCCGCCTGCGTGGCGGTCCATCCACTCGATGACGATGCTGGACTCGTGGAAGGCCCGGCCGTCGACGTCGACCAGCGCGGGCATCTTGCCGAAGGGCGAGATCCGCCGGAACTCGGCCATCAGCACCTCGTCCGTATGGTCCACGACGCGCAGCTCGAACGGGAGGCCCAGCTCGTAGGCCGCCGTCGCCGCCTTCTGTCCGTAGCCCGAATAGGGATGGTGCCAGAGGGTGAAGCTCATCGCCGGGCCCCCAGTTCGCGGGCCAGATTCTCCAGCATCTCGGCGCAGCCTTCCTTGCGCAGGGGGAGGTGATCGCCGCCGTCGTCGCCGTAATAGGTCCCCTGTTCGGTGTAGATCAGCCGCGTGCCGTCGCCGTCGGCGAACAACTCGACGGTGGCCAGGGAGGCCGATTCCCGTCGCCGCTCGTCACCCAGTTCGCGGCCCATCACGTATGCCAGGATGATCCGGCTGTTCGCGACGACGTCGAGGAAGATCGTCTCGTTGAAGCCGACCGGGATTTCGGGGCCGCCGAAGCGATAGCGCCCGCCCCCGTGCGAACCCACCTTCAGCTCGTGCCGCCAGTCGAGGATCGTCGCGCCGGGCGACTCGACGAACCACCGGCGGAAGGCCTCGGGATCGGACCAGGCGCGGAAGACGCGCGCGGGCGAAGCGTCGTAGCGGCGCTCGAGGGTGAACATGCCGTGGGCGAGCGGGTCGGTCATTCGCGGGGCTCCGTTTCGGGGGTCGTCTGCTCGAGGAACAGGCCGAGCCGGTCGAGACTGCGCTCGACCGAACTGCGGCGGTCGTTCAGCCAGCGCTCGGCTGCGCTGAGGGCCTGCGGTTCGACCCGGCAGGTCCGCACGCGGCCCACCTTCTCGCTGACGACGAGGCCGGCGCCCTCCAGCACCTTCAGATGCTGCATCACCGCCGACATCGACATCGGCAGCGGCCCGGCCAGTTCGCTGACCGAGGCCGGACCGCGGGCGAGACGCTCGACCATCGCCCGTCGGGTCGGATCCGACAGGGCCTGAAAGGCGAGGTCGAGCGGCCGTTCCTGAAGCATTCACTTAAGTATCGCGACCTGCGGCGGCGCGCAACCCCTCGTTAATCGACGCGGCGCACGCTTTCGTCGTTCGTGTTCGGGAGAGGCGCGATGTCGACCATCCAGACCAGCGGCTTCCGGCGCCAGCGCGACCATTTCGAGCCGCAGGACGCCGACCCGCAGGAGCAGCGCCGCCTGCGCGGCCTGCTCGAACAGATCGACTACGCCGCCTTCGTCGCGAACCGGGAAGTCATCGGACAGATGCTGCCGAAGGTCGACGCGGCCGCCTTCCAGAGGCTGGCGGTGCTGACGGCGACGGCGCGCGGCAAATGGGTGGCCGAGAGCCTGCGCCAGTCGGAATCCGGCGCGCCCTCCACCGTCGACCAGATCGCCCGGCTGACTGCGGCGCGGACCGCCTACGAGGAGCTGGCCGAAGCCTACGAGGGCCTGCGGCGTATGGTCGAGCGCGGCTACCTGGCGCTGCGTTGACTACTGCTGATCCAGCGGCTGCGGCCGCGTGGTGATCGGGGCGTCCGGGTCGGCGGGGGGGCGCTCGGCGGCGGTCGGCGGCGGACCCGGAGGCGGAGCAGGTTCGCTGGGAGCCACCACAATCAGCGGCGGATCATTCGCCGGAGCCGGCGGGGGCGTAACCGCCGCGACGCCGGGGCGGTTGGCGAGGGTCGGTGAGCCTGGCTGCGGCTCGCTCGCCCGCGGCGCCGCTGGCGTTGGCCCTGGCGCTGGCGCGGGGCCAGCGGGCGGTGTGGCGGCCGCGGCGATCCCGGCCGAACCCGGAGACGCGGGAAGCGGCGTGGCGTCCGCAGGCGATCCGGCAGCCTCCGGAGCCCGCGTCACAGGCATGGGCGCGACATCGGCGGCCGTGGCGGGTGCGGCCTCGGGCGTGGCCGGAGCGCCCCGGCTCAACCACCAGGCGCCCAGCCCCAAACCCGCGACCAGGGCAGCGGCGGCGCCGGCGTAGAGCGGCAGACGACCCGGACGCTGTGTACGGACGGGCGCGGCCGGCTCCCTGGGCACAGCCGGCTGCGGACGGACCAGGGCTGGCTCGGGGACGCGGGGGACGGCCGTCGCGCGCGAACCTTCGGCGGCGGGCAGCGGCCGGACGGTCAGGTCGGGCTGGCGCATCGGCTGCGCAGCCCCCGCCGCCGTGGAGCCTGGGTCGAGGGCAGGGGCCCGGCCGGCCGCAGGATCAGCGGCCGGCGCGGCGCGCTGCGTGGGCGCGTCCGGCGTCGGCCGGGCAGGCGCCGCGCGGGGGATCATCGATCCGCTGAGGATCGAAGCCGCCGACCGGGCAGGCGGGGTCGCGGGGCGCGGCGCGGGCGAGAGCGCCGTCGCTGCGGTCGGGACCGGCGGCTCCGGCAGTGGGGCGAGGCGCTCGCCCCTGGGCAGAGGCCCGGCGCGGAACACCGTCGCGGGCGGGCGGCCCCATTCGACCTGACGACGGAAGGGTTGCGGGGTTCCGGCGCCCCGCGGTTCGCTGGTGTCGGCCATGGCTACTCCGGCGCCGGCGGGCGGCGCGACTCGAACGCAAACAGGCGGCGAAGGTGGCCGCCGATCTGGCCGCTTTCGTGACGTCTCAGTTCTTCAGCCGGTAGCCGGTGCGGAAGATCCAGCCGACCACCGCCAGGCACAGCAGGAAGAAGCCCAGCGTGGCCGAGGCGCTGACCGCCAGACTTACGTCCGAGCTTTCGTAGAAGGCCCAGCGGAAGCCGGAGATCAGATAGACCACCGGGTTGAAGAGGGTGACCGTCCGCCACGGCTCGGGCAGCATGTCGATCGAGTAGAAGGCGCCGCCGAGGAAGGTCAGCGGCGTCACCACCAGCATCGGCACGAACTGCAGCTGTTCGAAATTCTGCGCCCAGATGCCGATGATGAAACCGAACAGGCTGAAGGTGGTCGAGATCAGGATCAGGAAGCCCAGCATCCAGACCGGGTGGAGGATCTGCAGCGGCACGAAGAACGAGGCCGTGGCGAGGATGATCAGCCCCAGCACCGCCGACTTGGTCGCCGCGGCCCCCACATAGGCGATGACGATCTCCAGCGGCGACACGGGCGCCGACAACAGCTCGTAGATGGTGCCGGTGAACTTCGGGAAGTAGATCCCGAAACTGGCGTTGAAGATCGACTGGGTGAACAGGCTGAGCATGATCAGCCCGGGCACGATGAAGGCGCCGTAGGCGACGCCGTCGATCTCCGTCATGCGGCTGCCGATGGCCGAGCCGAAGACCACGAAGTACAGCGCCGTGGTGATCACCGGCGTGACCACCGACTGCCACAGGGTGCGCAGCGCGCGCGCCATCTCGAAGCGGTAGATGGCCCAGACGCCGTAGCCATTGAAGCTCATTACGCCGCCTCCGCCTGCGAGCCGTGGACCAGGCCCACGAAGATGTCCTCCAGTGAACTCTGCCGCGTCGACAGGTCCTTGAAGCCGATGCCGAGGTCGCTCAGCCGGCGCAGCAGCGAGGGAACGCCGGTCCTCTCCGCATTCGAGTCGAAGACGTACTCGATCTCATGGCCCCCGGCCTTCAGCTCCAGCGGCCATTCATCGAGTTCCGACGGCAGCGCCTCCAGCGGCTCCTGGAGCTGCAGGGTCAGGGTCTTGCGGCCCAGCTTCTTCATCAGCTCGGCCTTGTCCTCGACGAGGATCAGCTCGCCCTTCAGGATCACCCCCACCCGGTCGGCCATCTCCTCGGCCTCCTCGATGTAATGGGTGGTCAGGATGATGGTCACGCCACGCTCGCGCAGCCGGCGCACCATGGCCCACATGTCCTTGCGCAGCTCGACGTCGACACCTGCGGTCGGCTCGTCGAGGAACAGGATGTCCGGCTCGTGGCTCAGCGCCTTGGCGATCAGCACGCGCCGCTTCATGCCGCCCGACAGCGTCATGATCTTCGCGTCCTTCTTGTCCCACAGGCTGAGGTCGCGCAGCACCTGCTCGACATAGGCGGCGTTCGGCGGCCGCCCGAACAGGCCCCGGCTGAAGGTGACCGTGGCCCACACCGTCTCGAAGGCGTCGGTGGTCAGCTCCTGCGGCACCAGGCCGATCTTCATGCGGGCGCGGCGGTAGTCGCTCTGGATGTCGTGGCCGTCGGCGATCACCCGCCCGCTGGTCGGGGTGACGATGCCGCAGACGATGGAGATCAGCGTCGTCTTGCCCGCGCCGTTCGGTCCCAGCAGGGCGAAGATCTCGCCCTTGCGGATGGTCAGGTCGACGGGTTTCAGGGCCTGCAGGCCCGACTTGTAGGTTTTGGTCAGACCTTCGATGGTGATGACCGGCTGCATCGGCGCCCTCCGAGGTCCACGCCAGATATGCGTCGTCCTGCCGCACCTCAAGGGGGCGGCGGGCGAGCGGAGCCATATCGCGGTTGCGGTGTTTGGGAGACCGTGCGCATCCGTCTCCCCCGCTCCCTGTCCCGAAAACCCGGCCGGATGGGGCGTTCCCGTCGCCGCCTGGCGCGGGAAGCGCTCGAATGGACGGCACGCATCGGCTACGGCGCGCGCGGCTTCGTCTACCTTTCGGCCGGGGTCCTCACCCTGCTCGCTGTCGCCGACCGCATGGACGGCGCGGCGGGCGCCCGGGAAAGTCTGTTCTGGCTGTCGCAACAGCCGTTTGGCCGGGCGTGGCTGCTCCTGGCAGGCCTCGGCCTGCTGGCGTTTGTGGGATGGCGGGTCCTGCAGTCCGTATTCGACGCCGATCACGAGGGTCTGGGCCGGCACGGTCTCGGCACGCGCATGAGCCAGGCCTTCAGCGGGTTGGGGTACGCCCTGCTCGCCGTCAGCGCCTTTCGGCTCCTCGTCCGGGCTCCCGCGGACCCCTCCGCCGAGGAGGTCGCCACCGGCCGCGAACGCGCCGAGCAATTGCTGTCCTTGCCCTTCGGCAACTGGCTCCTCGTCGGCATCGGCCTGTGCATCGCCGGCGTCGGCGTGGCCAACGTGGTCAAGGCCTGGCGCGAGGATTTCACTGAATACCTGGCCTGCTCCGCCGACCTGTGCCGCCGGGTCGCGCCGCTGGCCAGGGCCGGCTACATGGCGCGTGGATTCGCGTGGCTGCCGCTCGCGGCGCTGATCGTGCTCGCCGGCCTGAGGGCCAGCGCGGCCGACGTCACAAGTTTCGGCGCCGCCCTCGACGCCGTCGAACGCCAACCGGCCGGAGCCTGGTTCCTGGCGCCTGCCGCGCTGGGCTTCATCGCCTTCGGCCTGTTTTCCTTCGTGGAGGCCCGCTTCCGCCGCATCCGGCCGCCGCCCGAGGTGCTGCCCTCCTGAACGCGAACAGCCCCGGCGTCGCCGCCGGGGCTGTTGCTTCTGGCCGCCCGTCAGTCGAGCGGGGCGATCACGATGCGCGGCGGCGCCGCTTCGGCGGTCGTCGGCGCGGTGTTCAGCGTCGTCGTCGTTTCGCTGCTCTCCACGACCTCCGTCGGGGCGACCGCGGGCGCGACCTCGCGCTGGACCGGAGCCGGGGCGGCGCGGCGAGCCGGGGCGGCACGGCGGACGACCGGGGCCGGGGCGATGTCGCGCGGAAGGGGGGCCGCATCGACAGGCGCGGGGACTGGCGCCGCGGCGGGGGCGAGGGCGGCCGGAGCTGCGGCGGGCACGACCGGGGCGGTCGCAGCCGGCTCGGCCAGCGCCGGAGCGTCCCGTCCACTGTCCATCAGCATCATGGCGGCGGCGCCGCCGAGCACCAGCGCGCCCACGGGAGCCAGGATCATCCAGCTGCGGACGCCGCTCTTGCGCCCCTTGCGGCTGCGACCGCGAGCGTAGACGGGGACATAGGCTTCCTCCGTCCGCGCGGGGGCTTCGGCGTAGGTTCGGGCCGTATCGTCAGTATAGGTCAGGGACATTCTGCATTCCTCCAGATCTTCGGAGCTCAGGAACCGACTGCAGCGACCACGGTTCCGTGAACATCTGCAAAGCCCCCAAGAAACACCTTTGCTGACACAGTTGAGGCGCGAATCGTGCAGGCTCCGGCATTCGCCTGTTCTTTTTCGGCCTCTTGCGGCGACCGGACCCCTAAAGGATTACGCAGCGTCACCGCCGCATCGGCGCCACGCATCGCCACAAAGCGCTGCGCGGAGCGCCGCAGATTCTCCCGGCGGTTGACCCGCGGGACCCGCTTGTCCATCACCGGAGACGGCGGCGTTCAGACACGGAGTGACGTGGACATGGGTCTGGTGGCGAACATCCGGCGCGACCTGCGCTTCGTGAAGGGACTGCGCCGCCTGCTGAACCGCATCAAGCCGATCGATCTCGACAGCCCCGTCCTCGTCTGTGACGACTGGGAAGAGGCGGTCGACCGGTTCCCGGACCAGATCGCCATCGAGGACGACCGGCGCTCGATCAGCTATCGCGAGCTGGACGCCATGGCCAACCGCTTCGGCCACTGGGCCCAGAGCCGGCGGCTGAAGCGCGGCGACACCGTCGCGCTGGTGATGCTGAACCGCGCCGAATACATCGCCGCCTGGATGGGCTTCGCCAAGGTCGGGGTCGGGGCGGCCCTGATCAACACCAACCTGACCGGCCACGCCCTCGCCCACTGCCTGGCCATTTCGAACGCCTCCCAGGTGGTCACCGACGAGGACTGCTGGCGCAAGGTCGAGGAGGCCCGGCCGCTGGTCGGCCGGACCCTGATGCTCTGGGTGCTTGGACTGGCCGACGCCGACGAGGCGGACGAGCGCCGCGGCCTCGACAAGCCGGTGCGCAGCGGCTCCTCGGTGCGCCCCGCCGCCTCCGTCCGCGCCGGACTGACCAATCGCGACACCGCCCTTTACATCTACACTTCGGGCACCACCGGCCTGCCGAAGGCGGCCAAGGTGACCCACGCCCGCGCCCGCACCTACATGCGCGCCTTCGCGGGCGCGACGGCAGCCACGGAGAAGGACGTCACCTACAACGTCCTGCCGCTGTACCACTCCACCGGCGGGCTGGTCGGCATCGGGCCGGCCCTGCTGAACGGCGGCCGGCTGGTGCTGCGCAAGCGCTTCTCGGCGACCAGTTTCTGGCCCGACGTGAAGGCGAGCGGCGCGACCCTGTTCGTCTACATCGGCGAGCTGTGCCGGTACCTGGTCAATTGCCCCGAGCACGCCGACGAGCGCGCGCACAAGCTGCGGCTGGCTTTCGGGAACGGGCTCCGGCCGGATGTCTGGACGGACTTCCAGAAGCGCTTCGCCATCCCGGACATCCTCGAATTCTACGGCTCGACCGAAGGCAACGTCTCGCTGTTCAACTTCGACGGAAAACCGGGCGCCATCGGCCGCGCCCCGGGCTTCCTGAAGAAGCAGATCAACTTCCGCCTGGTGCGCTTCGACCTCGACACCGAGGCGCCCGCACGCGGTCCCGACGGTCTGTGCCAGCCGGTGCGGCCGGGCGAGGTCGGCGAGGCCATCGGCCGGATCGGCGACGACACCCGCCATGCCTTCTCCGGCTACGCCGACAAGGCGGCCTCGGAGCAGAAGATCCTGCGCGACGCGTTCGAGCGCGGCGACCGCTGGTTCCGCACCGGCGACCTGATGCGTCAGGACTCCGAAGGCTACGTCTACTTCATAGACCGCATCGGAGACACCTTCCGCTGGAAGGGCGAGAACGTCTCCACTGCCGAGGTCGAGCAGCGGCTCGCCGACGCGCCGGGCGTTAAGGAGGTCATCGCCTACGGCGTCCCCGTCCCCGGACAGGACGGCAAGGCCGGCATGGTCGCCCTGGTGATCGACGGCAAATTCAACGCCCGCGCCTTCGCGGACTGGGTCGACCAGGAGCTGCCGGTCTACGCCCGGCCCGTCTTCGTGCGGCTCATCAAGGCGGCCGAGACCACCGGCACCTTCAAGTACCGCAAGGTCGACCTGGTGGCCCAGGGCTTCGACCCCGAACAGGTCGACGGGGCGCTGTACGTCCGCGGCGGCAAGAGCGGCTACACCCGACTGAGCGAGGCGGCCCGGGCCGCCATTCTGGGCGGCGACACCCGCCTCTGACGAGCGGCGTTCGCAACCGGCCCTTAATCATTAACGGCGATGGTCGGCGTCTCTCGCGCGCGCAGGACTCTCGCCCTTCATGTTCCAGATTATCGGCATCGTGCTGCTGTTCGCCATGGTGTTCGGCAGCTACATCCTCGCGGGCGGCAAGATGGAGGTCATTCTCCACTCCCTGCCCTACGAGCTGATGGCCATCCTCGGCGCCGGCGTTGCCGCCTTCCTGATCGGCAACAGCGTTCCGACGATCAAGTCCACCCTCGCCGGGTTCGGCAAGGTGTTCGCCGGCAACAAGTGGAAGAAGGGCGACTACAAGGACCTGCTCTCGCTCCTGTTCCAGCTCACCAAGACGATGAAGTCCAAGGGCGTCATCGCGCTGGAGAGCCACATCGAGAAGCCGGCCGAGTCCCCGATCTTCCAGAAGTACCCGAAGATCCTGAAGGACCACTTCGCGACCGACTTCATCTGCGACACCCTGCGGATGATGACCATGAACCTCGAGGATCCGCACCAGATCGAGGACGCCATGGAGAAGCAGCTCGAGAAGCACCACCACGAGGGCCTCGCGGGCGCCCACGCGCTGCAGACCATGGCGGACGGCCTGCCGGCGCTCGGCATCGTCGCGGCGGTGCTGGGGGTGATCAAGACCATGGGGTCGATCACCGAACCGCCGGAGATTCTGGGCGGCATGATCGGGGGGGCCCTCGTCGGGACCTTCCTCGGCGTATTCCTCGCCTACGGTCTGGTGGGTCCGATGGCGGTGCGGCTGAAGGACATCGTCGACGGCGACCACGCCTTCTACAAGATCATCCAGTCGGTGCTGGTCGCGCACCTCCATGGCAACGCAGCGCAGATCTCGGTCGAGATCGGCCGGGGCGACGTCCCGAGCACCGCCCAGCCCTCCTTCGCGGAGCTGGAGGAAGCCCTGTCCGGGGCCCCGGCCGAGGCCTGAATCACGGCTCGCTCACGGAACTTCAAACGTGATCACGCGTGCGGGAACACGCCCGCGCGCCGCCGGTTGACCTGCCGACGAGCGGTGAAGCGGCCGGAGCGGTTCGGTCGCGCGATCGTCGGAGGACATCTGATGCGACTCATCACAATCACCCTGGCCACGGCCGGAGCTCTCGCCCTTGCGGCCTGTTCCGGCGGTGACGACACCGCCGCGACCGAGGCGGCCGACGCCGCCGACGCGGGCGCGTATGCCGGAGCGACGGCTCCGGCGGATGGATCCATGGCGCCGACCGACGGCTCGATGCCGGCGGACGGGACGACCACGACGACGCGGCCCGACGGAAGCACGACCTCGCCCGGCGGAATGACGACGACTCCGGGCACGACCCCGCCGCCCACTCTTCCCCCCGAAGGGGACATGCCGTCCACCACGCCGCCGCCGCAGTAGATCGCCGGACCGCACGACGTCGCCGGAGGGGCCGCCCGTGCGGCCCCTTCTTCGTGCTGTCATCCTGTTCACGAACCCGTGAGAATTCGCTTGCACCCGTGGTCACGTTCCCGTTATCTCGGGGCTGCGAGGATTCATGACCTCGTGACCCTTCTGAAGGACAACCCAATGCGCATCACCGCTCTGATCGCCGCCTCGGCCGCCGCTCTGGCCTTGGCCGCCTGCCAGCCGGCCACCGAAGAAGCCCCGGCCGCCGACGCCGCCGCCGCCGACGCCGCCGCCGCCGACGCCGCTGCTGACACCGCCACCGACGCCGCCGCGACCGCCGACGCCGCCGCCGCCGACGCCGCCGC